>JALWKH010000428.1:729-9156 GCA_026996635.1 Bacteroidales bacterium
AAAATCCTTTGATTCCGTTTGTTATCAGGCTTGTTTGGTTCAGAGCAAAATTATCGTCTGCATTTGGCGGAAGATGCCTTATTTTTCGCAATTTCCGCTTTAGTTCGAGTTTTAATTTGGCAATATCCACATTTTTTTTGCACTTTACCATTATGTAAGGTTGTGATGCTTCGTTGTCTATGTCCATTATTCTGTATGCGGCGGTAACGGGAATTAAGACAAACCTGTCTATGTCAAAGCCCATATTTATGCCTTGCTTTTCAAAAACTCCGATTACCTTAAATTTTATGCCGGAGATTTTTATATATCTGCCTACAGGATTTTTATCCTCAAACAGTGATTGTGCAATGTCTTGTCCGAGAATGGCTACATTTTTACCGTAACGGTCTTCTTGTTTAGTGAAGTATCGGCCTTTGTCAATGTCGTAGTTGTTAATTTGGTTGAAAGAGAATGTGGTGGCAACAGTTGTAATGGCGTTTAATGAGTTCTTTTTACTTTTGATATTTTGAGACGAAAGAGAGACAAAAGCTACTGCAGATGCATTTTTTAAGCTGTTTTTCAGTTCTTTGTATTCTTTGTAAGTTGGAGTAGGCCTGTTTACATATTTCCACCAAGGAAAGTTCCTACCGTCTGTAACCCAAGGCCATTTTTGCACATAGATAACATCGTCGCCGAGGTTGCCCAAGTTTTCGCTAATAAAACTTTCCAAAGAGTCTATTATCGAGAAGATGGAAACGATTACGAATATTCCGATAGTAATACCCAGTAATGAAAGTAAAGTTCTTAATTTGTTGGTAACCAATGAAGAAATGGCATAAACAAAACTTTCTTTTATTTGCCGTAAAATTATTCTCATTGGCAATAAAAACTAAAAAAGAGGCTGCAAGAGCCTCTTTTTATTGTTGAATTATCTCAAAAACGGGAATTGGTTGCCGTAATAAAAGCCTGAGTTGCCAAGCATTTCTTCAATTCTCAAAAGTTGGTTGTATTTGGCTATTCTTTCACCTCTTGATGCCGAACCCGTTTTGATTAAGCCTGTGTTGAGCGCTACCGCCAAATCTGCAATGGTTGTGTCTTCTGTTTCACCCGACCTGTGGCTGATAACGTTTGTATATCCGCTTTCGGCTGCCATTTCCACAACATCCATTGTTTCTGTTAGAGTTCCTATTTGGTTGAGTTTAATGAGAATAGAGTTTGCCACTCCCATTTCAAAGCCTTTTGCAAGTCTGGTAGGATTTGTTACAAATATATCATCACCTACCAATTGTATTTTATTTCCAAGAGCTTGAGTTAATTTTACCCAATTATCCCAGTCATCTTCTGCAAGGCCGTCTTCAATTGAAACAATAGGATATTTTTTTACAAGCTTTTGGTACAATTTTATCATATCTTCACCGGTAAATTCTTCACCTGTAGAAAGACGATAAACTTTCTTTTCTTCATCATAAAATTCCGATGCTGCCGAGTCTATTGCCAACATAACGTCTTTTTCGGGGTTATAACCTGCTTTTTTTATTGCCATCAAAATTAATTCGATAGCTTCTTCGTTAGATTTGAGGTTTGGAGCAAAACCGCCTTCATCACCTACATTTGTAGAGTATCCTTTTTCTTTGAGAACTGATTTTAAAGTGTGGAATACTTCGGCTCCCATTCTGAGAGCATCAGCAAATCTTGTAGCATTTACCGGCATTATCATATATTCCTGAAAGTCAACCTTATTATCTGCGTGTACACCTCCGTTGAGAATGTTCATCATTGGAATAGGCAATAAATTTGCACGTATTCCACCCAAATATCTGAATAAAGGTTGTCCCGACGAAATAGATGCTGCTCTTGCTACAGCTAGAGACACACCGAGAATTGCATTTGCACCGAGATTTGATTTATTTTCTGTTCCGTCCAATCTCAATAGAGCTTCATCAATATCTCTTTGATTAAAAATATATGCACCTTGCAACTCTTTGTCTATGATGTTATTAACATTGTAAACTGCTTTTAGGACACCTTTACCTACGAATTTACCGGGATCGTTATCTCTGAGTTCGAGTGCTTCGTGTTTTCCTGTAGATGCTCCTGACGGAACTGCAGCTCGACCAATAACACCTCTATCAGTCATTACATCAACTTCTATGGTAGGATTCCCTCTGGAATCAAGGATTTGTCTTGCTTGAATTTTTGCTATTCTTCCCATTTTCTTAAATTTTTTTAGTTAAACATTAACAAAAGTAACTTATTTTTTCCAATAATATTATTTTACAGGCATAAAAAAACAAAAGGCATCTCCCGATAAAGGAAGACGCCTTTTATTCCGAAGTTATATCGTATTATTTTTTCAACAATTTGATTGTGTGTGATTCATTACCTTTTGTTAATTCTACAAAATATACTCCCGGTTTAAAATCTTTGATGTTAACTAATTGAAGGTTAGATTTTACTTTCCCTTCTTTTACCTTAACTCCAACCAAGTTTGATATTTTGTATGTGTATCCGCTTGCATTTGTAATGACAAATTCATTTTCAGCAGGGTTGGGGTAAATTCTGAAATCGTTTTTGTCTTTATAACTCACTGCATTAGTAAAAGGTAAAGCCAACTTCGTTGTTTGTAAAACTTCTTTGGTTCCGTCATCTTGCAAGAAGATAACAACATCGCAATTTGCAAGATTCCATGTAGAGTCCGCTGTGAAATTATATGAAAATTCTGCAGAATCTTCGGCACTTGCAAAAGAAACTGTTTCTCCCGTGGCACCCGGAATCATTTTTCTAAGAGCAAAGTTCACTTTTGATAATCCTTGCCAGCTCCTCGGTATATCTGTTTCGGTAATAGCTACAAATAACGACTTGTTACCCGGGAAATAGTCGGAAAATTGGTTAATTTTCACATTTACGGTATATTCATTGTTGCCGTTTGCCACTACTTCGGGAGTGATGGTGTACAAAGCTTTATGAACAATTCGTTCTTCATAAGAAGGCTGATAGGCACTATACAAACTTTGTGTGTGATCTCCGCCTACCCATTCGTGGAAACTTCCGTCCATTTCAACGGTTGGTGTACCTCCTACATTGTAATAACTTACTCTTGTGTCTACCACAGGTAAGTAAAATTCGTCAGAACCTTGCCACTGGGTATGGTATGCGACAGGAGCGATTTTATCTCCGTTTGCAACCATATCATCTATACCTAAAGCTGCACCGGGGCAATAATAACAATTTACTTCGGTAAATTCTTCTACAAGAACATAATCCCTGTCAACCCCTCCGGGTATATTTACAGATGCTTCATTAGATGCTAATGAGTATCCTTCGCCGTTGTAATACCCTCTGACAACATAGACATAATCGCCCGGATATACATTGGGATCAGTGTAAGAAGTTCCTGTTATATTGTTTGCTATTTCTATTCCGTTTCTGAAAACTGCATAACTAGCGGGAGCATTTGCAGGTGCTTCCCAAGTTAAATCAACATCTTTATTATTTAATGTTGCAGTAAGATTTAAAGGTGCATCTAGGGCTGAAAGTGACGGATCAAAAACCACATCGTCCATGTATAAGCCTGATGTTTCATTTTGATTGTCTCCTGTCCAACCGAAAAAGTCAAAAGCATCAAGTTTTAAGTTATTGTTACCGCCATATGCACCTTCACTCCATTTCCAAGAATATACTTCAGAGTTATTTACAACGAATGTTGCTAAATCTTGGTCTAAATCTACATATAGTTCAATTGGGAACCAAGTGTCATATGGAAATGAGAAAGTGGCAGATTCCGCACCGTTTGCATCAATAGAACCTTGACCGCCTGAACGGAAATATACTTGAAAACCCCAAATACTGTTACTTCCTGCAAAATCCTGAAGAGCGTTGAAATATCCTATTTTTCCACTTTCAATATATGCCATGAAAGTTAGCTTGGTTTTACCTGTTGTGATATCATTAACATTAAGAACTAAATCGTTGTTATTAGCAATAATAATACTGTTGGAGTCTGAATATGCTATTGCATTAGTCACTAATGGGTCTTCCGAACTTCCGGGTGAATTGCTCCAAGTTGTCCAAGGGCTGCCTGCTTGTTGGGCAAATGGTTGCCCTGCAGTATAAGAATCAAAATTTTCGTTTACTTGTGCTTTTAATATCCAACCGGAAAGCACGGCAATTAATAAAATAGTTATCCTTTTCATGACTTATTATTTTTTGTTTTTTTCTATGATTTTATCCAATGATTCCAAAAGATGTTTGATGTCTAATTTAGTAAAACCTGAAAGGCTTATAGGTACATGTTCTTTTATTTCATCTTTTATCTTTTCAAAAAGCACTAATTCTTTTCTTAAGCCGGAATTCCTAATTTCATATCTTTCGAGATTTTCATGGGCAAATGAAATTTTTTCCCGTTTTCCCGAATATTCAAATTCAATTTTACCGTCTTCGTCACTATACGAAAGCAAATAATACTTTCTCAGATATAAAATGTATTGTGCCACCAAATAAAAAACAAAAACCCCGATAACCGTTTCTTTGTTCTCATATTGCACAATATCGGGAGCTGTTACATACCATACCAAAACTCCTAATAAAAGCAACAAAAGTAACAGCTGGAATGCTTTGTACTGTTTAATAAATTTTTCGTTTGAAATTCTCATCTTTTTTTAATTTTTTTGTTACAAACGCAAATATATGATATTTTTTGTCGATGAAAATACTGCAAATTATTGTTTGCCTGTAGCGATTTCGGGATTAGGTGATAATTTTTTAGTTGTAGATATTAAAGCCGGAGAAGAGTATAAAAACTTGGAAACCACACAAAACTTATGGGATATTTTACTCAGTAACGAAATAGACAGAAATGCAATATTGATTAATTTGGGTGGTGGTACGGTTTCCGATATAGGAGGATTTGTTGCTTCAACTTACAAGCGTGGCATAAGGTTTATAAATGTTCCTACAACCCTTATGTCTCAGATAGATGCATCGATTGGCGGGAAAACAGGCATAAATTACGGGGGAATAAAAAATATTATCGGGACAATTAAAGAACCTGAGGCAATCTTTGTTTTTCCGAATTTTATTCTTACACAAGATCTTAGGGAACTTACATCAGGCTTTTCCGAAATGATAAAACATGCATTGCTCAAAGGTGGTAGTTTATGGAAACGCACTAAGGAAATAACAGATTTTAACATAAATAAAATTAAAAGCCTTATTGGTGAAAATATTGCAGTTAAATTCGATTTTGTTTCAAAAGATTTGTATGATAAAAATATCCGACACGCTTTAAATTTCGGGCATACGGTAGGACACGCCATTGAAAGTTGCAGGCTTACAAAAGGACAAAAATTATTACATGGCGAGGCTGTTGCCATAGGTATGGTTATAGAATCAGTAATTGCTGTCAGGCGTGGTATTCTTAAGAGGAAAGTTTTACAAGAAATAAGGGATTATATAGCTTTGTTTTTTGACTTGCCTAAGATTGACAATCTTGACGATATTATAGGTAATATGAAAAACGACAAAAAGAACCGTAACGGTAAAATTCGTTTTACATTGTTGGAGGATATAGGTCATTATGTGCTGGATGTTGAAGTTAAAGTACACGAAATTTATGATGCTATAGCAGAATATAACCTTTCTTACAAAAGCTTGTGATTTTTTTATTGTAAAATAAAACTATTAGATGTAACTTTGCCCAAAATTACTGAGATGATTTTCGATTATATTGTATGGAATGTTGACCCCGAGCTTTTTCATATCGGCAACTTAACGGTTAGGTGGTACGGAGTTTTGTTTGCCACTGCTTTTATTGTGAGTTATTACATTTTTGCAAAATTTTACAAAGAAGCCGGTATCCCTATCGAAAAACTTGATAAACTGACATTTTATGTGGCAATAGGTACAATAATCGGTGCCCGTTTAGGGCATGTGTGTTTTTATGAGCCCGGTTATTATTGCTCAAATCCGTCCGAAATTTGGAAAATATGGCACGGCGGGTTGGCAAGTCACGGTGCCGCAATTGGTATTTTGATTGCAATTTGGCTGTATTCCATTAAGTTTGAAAAAACATTTTGGTGGCTTTTGGACAGAATTGGAATTGTTGTTGCAATAAGTGGTGTTTTTATTCGTTTGGGAAATTTGATGAATAGTGAAATTGTGGGTGCACCCACAAAGGTGCCCTGGGCATTTGCTTTTGTGAGGGACAATTTTGAAAGAGGATTGCCTGCCGATTTTACGAGACATCCTTCCCAAATTTACGAGGCATTGGGTTATTTGATAATTTTTGTTGTTTTGTATTGGTTGTATAAAAAGAAACCGCAACTGAAAGAATATGAAGGTTACCTTTTCGGTTTATTTTTGATTCTTTTGTTCGGATTTAGGTTTTTTGTAGAATTTTTCAAAGATGTTCAAGTTCCTTTCGAACAACGATTGCCGCTGGATCTGGGACAATTATTGAGTATTCCGTTTATTTTGGCGGGAATTTACATTATGTATTGGGCTAAAAAGAAACATGCTGCAAAATGAAATTTGAAGAATTTAAGGCAAAAATAGAAGAATATAAAAGTAGGGGATTGAAGTTATTTGCAACCTCTTCTTTTCAAACTCATAGTATAGTTATGCTGCATCTGTTGAGCAAGATTGACAGAAGCATACCCGTTTATTTTATCAATACCGGTTATTTATTTCCCGAAACTATTGAGTATAAGGATAAAATAGCAAGTCTTTTCGGTTTAAATGTTATTGACACTTACCCGCTTATACCTAAAAGCCAGCAAAAAGACGAACTGGGCAACTTGCTTTTCACAACCGATCCCGACTATTGTTGCTACATAAATAAGGTTCAACCATTGGAGCCGGTACTTATTCAACATGATGTATGGATAAACGGAGTAAGATCCGACCAAACCGAAGTGAGAAAGAACTTTAAAGTGGAACAGCCGGCAAAACACGGGGTGTTAAGGTTCCATCCGATGTTGGATTGGACTAAACGGGATATTTACAGGTACATAAAAGAACATAATTTGCCTAAACATCCGTTGGAAGAAAAAGGATATGCTTCCATAGGTTGTGAGCCTTGCACACGCAAGTTGGACTTATCAACCCTGGATGAACGAAGTGCCAGGTGGTTCGGTCTTAAAAAGACTGAATGCGGATTAAATACCGACTTGGTAGAAAATAAATGACTTATGGGCATTATTGAAGTAAGAGGCAAAAAGCCGGTATTCGGAAAGAACTGTTTTGTTGCGGATACGGCTACAATTACAGGAGATTTTGTTTGTGGAGACAACTGCAGCTTTTGGTTTGGATCTGTGATAAGGGGAGACGTAAACAGCATTAGGCTGGGTAATAATGTAAATGTGCAGGATAATGCAGTATTGCATTGTACATATGAAAAAACTAAATTGATTATCGGAGATAATGTTTCCATAGCACATTCGGCAGTGGTTCACGGTTGCACAATAGGAAACAATGTATTGGTCGGTATTGGTGCCATTGTGCTTGATAATGCAGTGGTTGAAGACAATGTGATAATTGCAGCGGGAAGTGTGGTAAAGGAAGGGCAGGTTTTGGAAGCAAACAGCGTTTATGCAGGTGTGCCTGCAAGAAAGATTAAGGATTTGGATAAGGGTATGACAAGGGAATATATCGAAAGGATTGCAAAAAATTATGTAAAATATTCGGAGTGGTATAAATAAACTTGAAAATTAAAACATTAAATGTTATGGTGGAAAAAACAAAACATAAAATTATTTTTGGAGATAGCAGAAATATGCAAAGTATTCCTGATAATTCTGTGCAACTGATTGTTACTTCACCACCATATTGGCAACTAAAAGATTATGGCTCTGAAAATCAAATTGGTTATAATGATAGTTATGAAGAGTACATAAATAATTTGAATCTTGTATGGAAAGAGTGCTATCGCGTACTTGACAATGGATGTAGAATGTGTATAAATATTGGAGATCAATTTGCAAGGTCAGTTTATTATGGTAGGTATAAAGTAATTCCTATTAGAACAGAAATTATTAAATTTTGTGAAAGCATCGGATTTGATTACATGGGAGCTATTATATGGCAGAAAAAGACAACTTCCAATACTACGGGAGGTGCTTCTTTAATGGGAAGCTATCCGACTCCTAGAAACGGTATTTTGTCGATTGATTATGAATTTATATTGATTTTTAAGAAGTTAGGTACACCGCAGAAAAGACCTACAAAAGAAATTAAAGAAAAATCAAGATTAACAAAAGAAGAGTGGAAAACATATTTTGCAGGACATTGGAATTTTGCTGGTGCAAGGCAAGACGGTCATATTGCTGTATTCCCCGAAGAATTACCGAAAAGGTTAATTAAGATGTTTGCTTTTGTTGGTGATACTGTTTTAGATCCGTTTCTTGGAAGTGGTACTACATCGCTTGCGGCTAAAAAACTCAATAGAAACTC
>JALWKH010000429.1 GCA_026996635.1 Bacteroidales bacterium
TAATAATAAAAATTTCGGGCTCGGTGTAGATGTGGGTGCTATTTACAAAGTAAATGACAAAATAAATGTGTATGCTTCAATTATTGATTTGGGATATATTAAGTGGAAAGATAATCCCCAAACCCTCAAGGTTCAGGGAGATTTTGTTTATGACGGGTATGATGTAAGACCATTTTTGGAACAAAACGATTCTTTAAATGAAGCAAATGCAGATAATTACAGGGATTCAGTAATTCATATTTTTGAGCCGTCTTTGCAAAAAGACAAATATGTAACTTATCTTACACCAAAATTTTATTTAGGCGGTACCTACCAATGGAAAGAATATCTTGGTTTCGGATTGTTGGCTAGATTTGAAATGTACAAATATATTCTTCATCCATCTCTTACTTTGTCGGCCAACAGCAGGCTTACAAAGTGGTTTGGGGCTACTGTTTCTTATACAATGATGAATAACTCTTATACAAACATAGGACTTGCATTTATTTTCAAGTTAGGCCCTGTTCAATGGTTTTTGGCGTCAGACAACTTCTGGGGCTTTATTTGGCCTCAAGCAGCAAGGAATGTTAATTTGAGAATGGGTATTAATTTGAAATTCGGTTGTAAGAAATATGAAGGTACAACATTGATTCATTAAGAGTATAAAAGGAAATTATATAAGGCTGTCATTTTAGGCAGCCTTTTTTATTTTACTTCTTTAATAAAGCCGGTTAAAACTTCAGGATTGTTTTCGAAAAGTGTTCCTATTACAACGCAAGTAGCACCGTTGTCAAAGTATTCTTTAGCTACTTCAGAAGAAGTTATCCCGCCACCCACAATAAGCGGAATGTCTATGTATGAGCTTACCTCTTTAATGGTGTTATTGCCTGCAGGAGTTGCAGCCCCGCTGCCTGCTTCCAAATAAATCAGCTTGTGACCAAGGTATTGTCCCGCCAGAGCCGTTGCTTTTATTATGTCAGTTTTGTCTTTGGGAATAGGTGTTGTATTGCTTATGTATTCAACAGAAGTTGTTTTACCGTTTTCAACCAAAATATATCCGGTGGGAATAACTTCTATCCCTGAATTTTTAAGTGCAGGTGCTGCCAATACGTGCTGTCCGATTAAGAATTCCGGGTTACGGCCTGAAATCAATGATATAAACAAAACGGCATCGGCATAATTGCTGATTTGTGATACATGTCCGGGAAAAATAACTACAGGAACATCTGTTGATTCTTTTAGTTGTTTGATAACCGGATTTATATCGTTCCAAACCAAACTGCCGCCAACAAAAATAAAATCAGGTGGAGTAGTTTTTATTGCTTTTATGTACCGCTGAAGTAAATCGGATGAAACGGCTGCCGGGTCAATAAGAACCGCCAACAGCCGTTCTTTATTCCTTTTTGCTTCATAAAACCGGTTTAACAACATTTCTTATTTTGCTTTTCCTTGATTAGCAACAGCTTCTTGAGCTTTTTTAATTTTTTCCGGATCGCCGATATAATATCTGTTAACAGGTTTTAATGTTTCGTCATCCAGTTCGTAAACAAGTGGTATTCCCGTTGGTATGTTTACTTTTAATATTTCTTCATCCGAAATGTTGTCAAGATATTTAACAATAGCTCTCAAGCTGTTACCGTGAGCGGCTATTATTATTTTTTTCCCGTTCTTTATTGCAGGTTCAATTTCGGAATGCCAGAAAGGCAAAACCCTATCGATTGTGTTTTTCAATGATTCTCCAAGAGGAATATCTTCCCTGTTTAATCCTGCGTATTGCGGATTTTTAAGCATTTCGTCCCTGTAACTTTCATCAAGCAATGGTGGTAAAACATCAAATCCCCTACGCCATAATAAAACTTGTTCTTCACCGTATTTTTTTGCAGTTTCAGCTTTGTTAAGCCCTTGTAATTTGCCGTAATGTTTTTCGTTTAGTCTCCAGGTTTTTACTTCCGGTATCCACATTAAATCCATTTCTTCCAAAATAAGCCAAAGAGTTTTGATGGCCCTTTTCAATACCGAAGTATATGCTATGTCAAAAGTGTATCCTTCCTTTTTTAATGTTTGTCCTGCTTCTATTGCTTCTTTTATTC
>JALWKH010000430.1 GCA_026996635.1 Bacteroidales bacterium
CACTTTTTCATCATCCGGCATTTGCTTGTCTGCAAAAATATTGTCCATTCTTTCCCTCAGTTCCGCACTTGCATTTAGATAAGCGTTTATCAACAAATATGTTTTCTTTTCTTCCAGAATGTCTTTCCCCGTTTTTTTGCCAAATACTTTTACGTGGACGAATGTGTCAAGATAGTCGTCTTGCAATTGGAATGCCAAACCGAAATTTATACCCGCTTCGTACAATTTATCCGCCTCTTTTGGTCTTGCACCACCGATCATTGCACCCATTTTCATTGCAGCAGCAATAAGCACGGAAGTTTTCAGGCGAATCATTTCCATATATTCTTCTTCCGTCACATCTTTTCTGGTCTCAAAATCCATATCATACTGCTGACCTTCGCACACTTCAAGCGATGTTTTGTTGAAAAGCTTAATCACATCACGCAGATATTTGTCTTCAGCTTCACTTATCAGATCATAAGCAATAATCATTGCCGCATCACCCGAAAGAATTGCAATGTTTTCGTTCCACTTTTTGTGCACGGTAGGCCTGTTTCGCCTCAAATCAGCCTTATCCATTATATCGTCGTGAAGCAATGTAAAATTGTGGAAAACCTCCAAACCTACGGCAGGTTTTAATGCCTTTTCCACCTCATCGTCAAACATAGAAAATGCAGACAAAACCAAAAGCGGCCTCAATCTCTTGCCGCCTTTTTCCAAAATATAGCGAATCGGTTCATAAAGGTTAGCAGGCACTTCGGGCAAATCAAGCGCCGCAATTTCATTTTCAATAAGATCCAAAAGTTCGGGTATGGTTTTCATAAGAATAGTTTTAAAATACAGGCATAAAAGTATAAATAATCCGCCAAAAACAAAAAGACTATCGTTAACTTTATCTATTCACCTACTTCCAAATCCAGCAATCCCTTTTCCAGAATCTTTTTTATACCTTCTTCAAGAGAAACAAGAGGACGGTCAAGTATTTTTCTCATTTTGGTAATGTCGGGATACCTGCGGGTCATATCACCTTCTTTCAATGGCGGCAAGAACACAAGTTTGGAACGCGAACCCGTAATGTCAATAATCAATTTGGCAAGGTCAAGAATGGAAATCTCATTATCATTACCGATATTCACAATAGAATTTTCACACAATCCGTTTTCAAGAATTTTCACGGTGGCATCCACATTATCGTCAATATAGCAGAAAGTCCGAGTTTGTTTGCCGTCTCCGTATATTGTAATATCCTGATTTTTAAGCGCAAATGCAAGAAAACGGGAAATCACAAAATTGCGGCTTTGTTTAGGTCCGTATGTGTTGAAAAAACGCAAAATAGTGTATGGCAAGCCGTATTCGCGGTAATACGATTTAAGAAAAACTTCACCCAGATTTTTCACTACGGCATAAGGTAATTTTGAATTAAGCGGTGTAGTTTCTTCATTCTGCGGAAATTCTACAGGCTCTCCGTAAACTTCCGATGAGGAGGAGTAAAACACTTTTTTAACTTTTGTGTTTTTTGCCGTCTCAAGTATGTTTTTAATCCCTTCAATATCACGAAGCACCAACAAAGGATTTTCCAAAGTCCTTTTCACTCCCACAACCGCCGCATAATGAAACACATAATCAAACTTGTATGTGGTCATTATATCTGAAACTACTGCCCTATCGTTTACATCCGCTTTGATAAAAAGGAAATTATCATACCCGGTAGGAAGTTTTTTTTCGTGACCGGTAGAAAGGTCATCGACAGCCACCACAAAGTTTTCTTTGTTTTCCAGCAACTTATCTGCCAGTGAACTGCCAATAAACCCCGCACCGCCTGTTATAAGTATTTTCCTCATTTTATATAACTGAAATTGTAAATCTCACAAGCCTAATCATCTAATAATTAGCACATTAACACATTAAAAAATTATCACATTATTTATTCTTTATCACCTTCGGCACTCTAAAATAATCTGAATCGTGGTCAGGTGCATTTTTCAAGGCTTCTTCTTGAGTAATAACTTGTTCAGGCTTATCTGGTCTTAAAAATGCCTTTTCATCCTCATTAACATATTTCAACGGTTCCACTCCTTCCGTAT
>JALWKH010000431.1 GCA_026996635.1 Bacteroidales bacterium
ATAAATCAATGAATCTCCTTCATAATCATAATCCATTTGTTCTATTGTATAAATTGGCTGGGAAATATTTACCTCCCAATCTGTGTGGAAGATGTATGTATAATCATCAGCCTTTGTTTCCCAAGTAATTGTGGAACTTTGAGTATTTACATTTGCCTTCCCGAATAATAATTTAGGACTTATTCCAAGTGTCAACTTATCGTTAAGTTTATAAGATGCACCTATCTTGTATTCCCTGTAATAAGACATATCTACTCCTAAACCCGTAAAATCTATGGTATTGCCCAAAAATGTTTTACCGTTACCTTCCCAAGCCAATACCAAAAGATCTCTGGGCATACTGTATTTAAAATCAACTTTATCCGCGATACTCAAAGTTAAGTACAATTTATCGTTATATCTATATCCACCATACAAATACGGTAGCTCGGTTTCAACAGCAATATAATTGACATGCTTAACTTTTGATATAGCATTTTCTATAGTAGCATTGTTTATGGTAGGCACACCGTTTTCTAATGTAACAACATCTTTATAAGACAAGTAATTGTTACTGTAATTAAAATGCACATTCGGTATCAATTGTCCTGCCAACGGCAACAACAAACCTCCGAAATACAATTTGCAATTATTTTGTATAGCCGGATTTAATTCCGTTGACTGCGGAAGCCAAGTTTGGTAATAAAGACTTAAATTCTGCTGTGCTTCCGAAAAATAAACAGTAAAGGCCAAAAGCAATGTTATATATATCTTTTTCATAATTATCTCCTCCACCCTTTAAAAATCATAATTTTCATTTGAATTCATTGTTGCATCTACTTGCACACCTAGCTTTATATCAATTGCATAATACGAATAAAACTTAACCAATTGCCTATGTTCAAAATCCGTAGTCCTTACATAGCCTCTAAACCTTATATATTTTACATTTTCCAACTTGTTTATCCTTTCCCTGTCATAAAATACATCTGTCATTTTATGAGTCGGTGCCACAACCTTATAGTTTGCATCAACTTGTGCGGAAGGTATAATCTCCATCTGCTGTGGTGAAGTAAACATAGAATCCAAAACATTGTGCAAAGAATCGTCAAAATAAACTTGCACCCCCACTTTAGCAGGCATTCCGTTATCAACATTAAGCCTGAACTTAACCCAATTTATAATATCACCTTTATGGAAATTTTTTGAAAAGTCATCACCTACTTCAGTCGTATCTTCCAAAACCAAATAATCTGCATACCCCCACAACGGCAAATTCACTTCCATATCTACATAAAAGTGACTGGTATCCAAAGCGAAGTTTGTACCTGTATATCCGTCGGGATTCATAATACCGTCAACCTTAAAGAACACATATTTGGGCGCATTGTTTATCATATCACGCAACTGAGGGAAATTAGTTGTATCCAATGTAATCGTAGTATTTTTAGACTGCCCCATTTCACTAATTAAAGGATAATTTATGCTAACATCTCCCAGCGGGAAAGGATATGATTCGGGAGTTGAACCCGGCTCTACCGAATATGTTGTGAAATTATCAAAATGAAACTTCAAAGGAAGCCCGTAAGAATTGTTTACATAAATATTTATATGCGGATCTTCAAAATACGCCGTTCCCTGAAAAGCGTGGTCAAAGATTTCCAAATGAACGGTATCCCTGTTTATTGAAATAGTGTCTTGACCCAAATATCCGAACAAAGCATAATATTGCATGTTATCAAAAGAAATATCAATATCACAACTTTGTCCCGGCAATACAGTCGGATTTCCGTTATCATCCAAAACCAAATCGTAAGTAACGAAAATTTTATTTGTATCCGTTCCGTTCAATCCGGTAAGATCCATTGTATATCCGTCAAAATTCCCGAAGTTATTAGTTTGGTCATAGGTTCCTGTTTGAGTATCGATATTGAAAGTTGCTGAAAAAGGCACTCCGTTTTGTGTTATTGACGGAAATGTAACCACAAGAACTCCCGTGTGTTGAAATGTTGACTTAACGTGAATAGTCATATCCAGATTTTTCAAGTAAATGCTGTCGAGCAATTGTGTACCTGAATTATTGAAC
>JALWKH010000432.1 GCA_026996635.1 Bacteroidales bacterium
TAAGAAACGGCGTTTTGCTTGAATATTGCTACAATGACAAATCTTTGCAGTAATGAATATTTTACTGGTAGATTTTAATGATTCGTTTACGGCTATCCTGAAACAATCCGTTGAAAAAGCGGGATCACAAAATGTTGATGTAGCCAACATACTTGAAATAAAAAATTTTGCTAGCATAGAAAATTACAACGGTATAATTTTAGGTCCTGGACCCGGTTATGTGGACGAATATCCTGGAGCTTTTGAATTGCTTGACAGGGTTGAAAACAAAATTCCCGTTCTCGGCATTTGTCTCGGCTTGCAAATAATTGCAGTAAAATACGGCGGCACACTAAAAAATCTCGGCAAAGTCTTTCACGGGAAAAAGTGTGAAATACGGCATCTGTCAAACTCATTTCTGTTTGATGGCATTAGCGAAACTTTTTATGCTGGACTTTATCATTCGTGGGCAGTTGACTATCCGGGTAATGAATTGGAAGTCTCTTCTTTCCGCACATCCGACAATGTAATAATGTCGCTGAAACACAAAAGTTTTGCAATTGAAGGCTTACAATTCCACCCCGAATCTTTTATGACAGAATTAGGTATAAGAATACTTTCGAATTGGATTGAATACTTACAATAATATGCTGAAATTTTCAGAAAAACCGCCAAATAATATAAAACAAAGAAAAAGCGGTAAGAGAAATAATTCCAACCCAAGCATAAATTCTTAACCACGGTTTGGGGCGGTGTTCTTCCGGCATTTGCCTGTGCGTAACCACAATGTAATTAACTATTGCAAAAAACGGTGCGGTTACAAAAGAAATTGTTGTAGCCAAGTCCACCATAAACCGCATGTTTTTGCTGAAAAAGAACAATAAAATTAATGCTCCCGCAACTACCACCGACATCCAAAAAACAGACAACTCTCCTTCTTTAGCCTCTTTTTTGTTCAAAATCAGGCTTGTAGTCGGTTTCAGCACACGGGAATAAGCATCAAGACAAGTTGTAGTGGTACTAAACATCGTTGTCAAAGCTGCAATACCTATTATCCAATACGACCATTGTCCGATACTTTGCGTGTACATTTCTATAAGTTGGCTCGCAAATGCCACACCTTTGGGGGAGAACTGTTTACCCGTGCCATACATTACCAAAGCTCCGAGAGACAAAAACCCCAAAGCCAAGATTATTGTCCCGATATAGCCTATGTTGAAATCCAATAATGCTTCTTTCATTTTGGGGTGATATCCCGTCGATTTTTGTTTGGCAACAGACCAAAAAGAACTCCAAATGGATATATCGAGAGGTGCCGGCATCCATCCTACGAAAGCAATTAGAAAAGCCAAATCGGCAGGATTGGAAAAATCAAAAATGCGCGTGTATTCGGGATTAGGATGGTAACCTAACGAAAAAGCCTTTATAACAGCAAAGATGGTTGTAAGGGATAGCAAAACAATTATAAACTTAATTATTCCGTCCAACACTGCATATTTACCGAGAATCAAAATCACCATTGTTACAATTAGAATTATTGCACTGATGGTATTTATATCCATAGAAAGGTGAAAAACACTACCTACCAGTCCCGCCGTAACAATGGTTACAGCAGCTTGAATAGCAAACATAGTAGAAACTGTAAGTATCCAATAAAGAACTATTGCCCATTTCCCCAGCATGTTGTATCCGTCAACTAATGTTCTACCCGTTGCGGTGGCATAGCGTGTTCCGAACTCAAAAGAAGGATATTTTAAAAAGTTTGCCAGCAGCAGTATCCAAACAAAATAAAATCCGTAATTGGCTCCTGCTCGTGTAGATTGTACCAGATGGGAAACTCCTACAGCAGCTCCCGCCCATAATAACCCGGGACCAATTGTTTTCAATAAATTTTTAAAATTCATCGTCAAAAATTTTCAGCAAATTTATAATTTTTATGAAATATTTTCTTCTCGCTAAAACATTAAGCGGATTGAATTGAATAACACTTTTGATACATAGAAACTGCAAATGATTTTTTTCTGTCAGCATGTTCTTAATGAGAATAGAGTAATTATAGAATTTAACATTAATTTAACATTGGTTTGGGATTGTTAATTTTTTTCATGGTTACATTTGAAGCACGAATAAAAAAACATAAAAATGAGTATTTACGTAATTATCATCGGGTTATTGTTTTTACTTGCAGCTATTGATTTGATTGTCGGTGTTTCTAATGACGCCGTTAACTTCTTAAATTCGGCGGTAGGTGCAAAAGTAGCAAAGTACAAAGTTATTGTTGCCATTGCAGGATTGGGCGTATTGCTTGGAGCAATGTTTTCCGGCGGAATGATGGAAGTGGCACGAAAAGGGATTTTTAACCCGCAATTCTTCTCCTTTATGGACATCCTGATGATTTTTGTAGCAGTGATGATTTCTGATGTGATTGTACTCGATATGTTTAACACATTCGGTCTTCCCACTTCTACTACCGTATCCATAGTTTTTGAACTTTTGGGAGCTGCTGTTGCAATGGCGTTTATCAAAGTATTTATTATTCAAGTGCCTGACCATCAAATACCTGATTACATAAATACTTATAACGCTTTAAAAATTATTTTCGGTATTTTGTTATCCGTAGTTGTTGCATTTTTGACAGGACTTATTCTTCAATTTATTTCCCGACTTATTTTTTCTTTCGATTACGAAAAGGTTATGAAATGGTTCGGTGGAATATGGGGCGGTTTGGTTACGACCGGCATAATGTATTTTTTGTTTTTAAAAGGATTAAAGCACGCAACTTTTGTAACTGACGATATCAAACAACACGTATTGGCAAATCAAGCGTATTATACTTTTGTAACATTTGTAGCTTTTACTATTATCATTCAACTTCTTATCTGGTTAGTTAAATTTAATGTTTTAAGGTTTACCGTTCTTCTCGGAACATTTGCTTTGGCAATGGCTTTTGCGGGAAACGACTTGGTAAACTTCATCGGTGTGCCTGTGGCAGGCTATAATGCTTATACTGATTTTGCAGCCCATCCGGGGGCAGATCCGAACAGTTATTTAATGACATTTTTGTCGCAAAAAGTACCTGTTAACAATTGGTTTTTATTTATTGCCGGTATAATTATGATACTTACCCTTTATTTTTCGAAAAAAGCAAAATCCGTTATCAAAACTTCGGTCGATTTGGCAAGGCAAGACGAAGGTTACGAAAGGTTCGGGTCTTCACTTTTGGCAAGGGCTATTGTTAGAATGGGTGTAAACATAAACAACTTTCTTAAATCCATAACTCCGAAAGTCATCAGAATTTACATCCAAAAAAGATTTTCACGCAGCGGGATCAAAATGAAAAATAAAGAAGCTGCTTTTGATTTAATACGTGCTTCAGTAAACTTGTTTACGGCAAGTATTCTTATTGCCATAGCTACCACAAATAAACTTCCTCTTTCCACAACTTATGTGACATTTATGGTTGCAATGGGAACCTCACTGGCAGACAGGGCTTGGAGTGGCGACAGCGCAGTTTACCGTATAACCGGAGTGGTAACCGTTATCGGCGGTTGGTTCTTTACTGCATTGATAACTTTCACCGTGGCATTTACTCTTGCCATGATAATTTATTACGGTTCGTTCTATGCAATGTTCGCTTTGTTTGCAATTGCACTCTACATAATTTTCAGGACACGAATTTTGCATAAACGTATGATGGAAAAAGCTCAGGAAGAAGCAATAGAACAAGAAGTTGCCACTGTAGAATCATTTATTACCGAATTGAGAAAGCAAGTGAAAATAACATTTACCAACTTCAAAGAAATTTTGGAATATGTAAGGCAGAGCTTAAAGACTAATACAATCCAAGATGTAAAAAAGGCAAACAAGGTTTACCAAAAAGTAATTAAAGAAAGTGAAAAGAACCTGAATAAAGCCATAAAGAGCATACAACATATTACGGACGCCGAAATTTCAAGTAAATATGTGGAATTTACATTGTCACTCAAACAAATGAACAACAGCTTGAAATACATAATTATTCCTGTATATAACCACATTGACAATCAACACAAACCACTGAACAGCATACAGCTGAAATACATCAAAGACTTGTTCAAGAAGTATGAAGCATACGCGGATGTTATTCTGAAAGACATCTCGGAAAGCAAAAGTTCCCATATGGAAGATCTGAAAAAAATGAGAGATGAGATCCTCGATACAATAAATGAATACAGGAAACAACAAGTTAAATTTTTGAAACATAATCAAGAAAAAATTTCCACAAAAGCCAATGTGCTGTTTTTCGACATCATATACGAAATGAAAATTTTAATTTTTTCTACATTTGATTTATATGAAGTTTATTTCGATTTATTAAATTTGTTGGCAGAAGTGGAAAATAAAGAAAACCAATGAAAATATTTTATTCGCACCAAGTTCGTGAAGCAGATGCATACACGATAAAACACGAACCCATCGAATCGATAGATTTAATGGAAAGAGCAGCCACTCAACTGACTGAGTGGCTTTATTCATTTTTTGGCAATGCACAATTTGTAATTTTTGCAGGTCCGGGCAACAATGGCGGTGACGGACTGGCAACAGCACGATTATTGTATGAAAAAGGGTGTAAAGTAGAAGTTTACGAAGTAAATTTTACCGAGAAAAGATCTACAGACTTTAAAATCAATTACGAAAGACTTTTGAAACTTGGCATCAGCCCTGTTAAAATAAATGATGCTACACAATTTCCAGACATCGACAGTGAAGCTGTAATAATTGATGCCATTTTCGGTTCGGGATTGTCCAGACCGGTAGAAGGACTTGCTGCAGATGTTATAAAAAACATTAACCGCTTGGAAAACATTGTGGTATCAGTAGATATTCCGAGTGGACTTTTCGGGGAAGACAACACTGCGAATGTGCCCGAGCATATCGTTAAGGCAGACTACACACTGACATTTCAGTATCCGAACTTATCATTTTTACTACCCGAAAACGAAGAATTTGTTGGTGAATGGGTTGTGTTGGATATCGGTATCTCAAAAGAGTACATAGATAACACAAAAGCCGATTATTACCTTGTAGAAAAAGCAGATGCCTCCAAATTGCTTAAGCCCAGAAGTAAATTTTCGCACAAAGGTACATTCGGACACGGATTGCTTGTAGCGGGAAGTTACGGCAAAATGGGTGCAAGTGTCCTTGCTGCCAATGCGGCAATGAGGAGCGGATTGGGTTTGCTTACGGTTCATCTGCCTTCTTGCGGATATGAAATTATGCAAACAGCTTTTCCGGAAGCAATGATAAGCATAGATCCGAATGATAAAATAGTAACTGAAGTTGTTGATTTGGACAAGTATGATGCTCTGGCATTCGGTCCCGGAGTAGGTACAGATAAGCAATCTCTTATGCTACTGGCAAAACTTTTGGAGACAAAAAAGCCTATGGTTATTGATGCAGACGGACTTAATTTGTTGTCACAACATAAAGATTTATTGGACTTGCTGCACGATAATGTAATTCTTACGCCGCACCCCAAAGAATTTGAACGGCTTACAGGCAAAAATGCAATAAACGGCTACGAAAGGTTGCAGCAATTGCGTGATTTTGCATTTGAAAGGAATGTAACCGTAGTTCTCAAAGGGCATTATACTCAAATAGCTGTTCCACAAGAAAAAATAGTATATTTCAACACAACGGGCAATCCCGGAATGGCTACGGGTGGCAGCGGAGATGTGCTTACTGGCATAATTCTGGGCTTCCTTACCCAAGGTTATTCAATAAAAGACAGTGCTATTCTCGGAGTGTATTTACACGGTTTGGCAGGAGATATTTCACTGGATTATGAATCCTACGAATCGTTGATAGCAAGTGATATTGTAAACAACTTGGGTCAGGCTTTTAATGTGTTGAGAGATTGATGGATATGTAAAATAAGGCAGGAAAAGTATCTTTTTGCCATTCACGATTTTTATATGAAAAAAAATGCCTATTTTGTGTAGGTGAAAAAGTTTTATGTTTACATATTACTTTCTTTATTGTCGGCATATCTTTCCGCACAAACTTACAATATTGAACAATACACGGTTAGAGACGGACTACTGCACTCTTTTGTGAACGACATAATTCAAGACCGTAAAGGTTATATCTGGATAGCTACGGGTGGCGGATTAAGCAAATTTGACGGGATAAATTTCACCAATTATACCAAAAAGGACGGACTCAGCGATTACAGGCTTTTGTCATTGGCAGAAGACGATTACGGAAATATTTGGATAGGTTCGTCAAACGGCTTAAATGTTTTTAGCAAAGACACTATTTACTCTTTTTCGTCCGGCATCAGAAATGTTTTTGCAATGCAAAAGGCTATGGACGGTCAAATGTGGGTGGTTTCTAATGCCGGCATCAAAAAAATCGGGTTTATCAAAGGTAAATTCAAGGTTACAGATTTAAACTTCTCTGTAGGGAAATTAAGCATTACAGATATTTTCCAAGATCGCAACACCAGTACATTTCTTTTGGAAACTTCAAACAAGCATTTGATTGTAGGCGCAAATAATCACATATACATTTATGCAGCGGGAAAGGTAAAAAAACCGAATATACCTACGGGCTTAAAGTTGTATTCGGGGTGTAAATTGCCGGGAGACAAAATTGTTTTGGGCACTTCCAACGGACTTTATATTCTAAAGAATGACAGCATAACACCTCTACCGTTTAAAAAATTAAACGGATTTCACGCCCTGAAAATAAAATACCACAATTTAAAGTTTTGGATGATAGGCTATTGGGGAAACCCCAACAAACTTTTTGTTGTAAGCACTTCTTTGTCGGACGAAAATTTCTTCCTTAAAATCAGCAACAAAAACGGAATGATTGACAAACCGACTTCATTATTTATAGACCACGAAAAAAATGTGTGGATAGGTTCAGTCGGCGGCTTAAGTGTGTTGAAAAACAAGGCATTCGTTACTTATACAACTAAAGACGGTTTAGCAGGAAACAAGATATGGGCATTGCTTTATGACAGCACCGGCAATATTTGGGTAGGAACAATCGGACAAGGTCTTTCCGTAATTACAAAAAATCAAATTTTTAAGTTTGACTCTTCATCGGGATTGCCGGATTTATACATTGCTTCGATTTTTCAACTGAAAGGCAATAATTATTTGATAGGTACAGGAAAAAAAGGGTTGCTGGAAGTAAAATTTTTCCCCGAAACAGGAAAATGTATTTTTAAAAGGTCTAACACGCAACTTGGGAAAGACAGCATTAGAATAGACGCTATATTGAAAGACAAATACGGCATTTTGTGGGTAGGCAGCAGTAAGGGGCTGTTTTTTTCAAACAATAACGGAAAGTCTTTTTCTTATTATCCGTTATCCGACAGACAAGTATTTGTACAGAAACTGCACGAAACAAAAGAAGGTAACATATTGGTAGGCACACGTTCAAGCGGATTGTTTGAAATTTTACCGTCGGGCAAGGTGAAACAATTGTTGGGACAAAAGGAAAGATTCGGTGTGTCGTCTATTTGTACGGATATCTACGGAAATGTGTGGATAAGCTCACTTGGACGCGGTTTGGCTTTGCTTGATTCCAATTTACATTGGATAAATGAAAATGAAGGATTAACTTCCAGTTTGATTTATATTTTGCAACCCGATCATAACGGAAATTTGTGGATTGGAAGCAATTTGGGGTTAGACAAGTTCGACATAAATTCTTATATAAAGCACCACAAAGTAAACATTCGCCATTATGATTCTTATGACGGCTTACTCTCGGTAGAAATGAATTTGAACGGGTCTTTTGAAGACAAAGACGGAAACCTTTATTTTGCGTCAAATCACGGACTTGTAAAATATGATTATCATTACGATTTAATTGGAAGAGTGCCGCCTATTTTAAATTTGGTTAATGTCAAATTGCACCTTGAAAATGTAGATTGGAAAAGATATGCCAAAAAAATAGATTTCTTTACAAACTTACCCGTAAATCCTATTTTGCCGTATAATGAAAATCATATAGCTTTTGAATTTATCGGGATAAGTTTCAAAAACCCCAAAAAGATTCAATACTCGTGGAAGCTACAAGGTTTTGACAAGAAATGGACACCGCCTGCAACGGTTAGACAAGCGGTATATTCAAATTTGCCGCCGGGGAAATATACATTTTTACTGAAAGCGGCAAACAGCGACGGAGTGTGGACAGCATTACCCGTAAAATTTTCGTTTACAATTTCGCCACCTTTTTGGGTTAGGTGGTGGTTTATTTTACTTGCTATAATTTTCTTTGTCTTTGTTGTCTTTACATATATCAGGTTGCGAACCAAGAGTCTGATAAAACGACAAAAAGAGTTGGAATACCAAATAAAATTGCGTACCGAAAAAATAAACTTGCAAAAAGAAGAACTGGAAGCCCAAATAGCCCTGGTTTCAAAACAGAAATTGGAAATTGAGCGGATCCACAAACAAATTTCAAGCAGTATAGAATACGCCAAACGAATACAAGAATCTGCATTGCCGGATCTTGAACAATTGCAAAAAATGGTAAATGATGCAATGGTATTGTTTAAGCCCAGGGATGTAGTTAGTGGTGATTTTTATTGGTGGCGGCATATGGGAGTGGAAAACAAAGTGGTTATAACCGTTGCCGACTGTACCGGACACGGAGTGCCGGGTGCATTTATGAGTATGCTGGGAATATCGTTTTTGCGGGAAATTATTACGAAAGAATACATATCGCATCCGGGAGTAATTCTTAGAAAATTGCGAAAAGAGATAATAAACACACTAAGGCAAAAAGACAAAAAACACAATCAAAAAGACGGTATGGATATGGCTCTTATATCCATAAATCTTGACACGCTAAGGTTGCAATACGCAGGGGCTAACAATCCTCTATATTTGGTAACTTCTGAAAAGTTAGAATTTAAAAACGAAGAAAAGTACAAGGACAGGATAAAAATAACCGAGTTTGAAAATAATAACGGGAAATATTATTTCTATGAATTGAAGCCGGATAAAATGCCGATTGCCATTTATGAAAGAATGGACACTTTTGTTACTTTTGATGTTATGTTGCCCCAAGGCACTTCTATTTATATGGCATCCGACGGCTATGCCGACCAGTTTGGCGGACCTTGGG
>JALWKH010000433.1 GCA_026996635.1 Bacteroidales bacterium
GTAATCAATGGTAAAATCGATCTCAAAATTTTATCTGTTGCATCATTTACACTCATTTGGTCCGTCCTGATTTCAAGGAACGGATTTTCGGGTGCTTCAAACGGCTGGTGAATTCCGGTAAAGTCTTTTATCTCTCCGGCACGGGCTTTTTTATATAAGCCTTTTACATCCCTTTCTTCGCACACTTCCAACGGTGCATTTACATAAATTTCGTAAAATACACCTTCTCCGATAATGTCGGCAGCAAGTTTTCTAATCTCTCTTGTCGGGCTTACAAAACTCGTAAGCGTAACCACACCACAATTAGCAAACAATTTGGCTACTTCCGCAATTCTCCGTATGTTCTCTTTTCTGTCTTCTTCGCTAAATCCCAAATCCTTATTCAATCCGCTGCGGATATTATCTCCGTCAAGTATTTGAGTCAGATAGCCGGAAGTAAACAATTCCCTTTCTAAATTTATTGCCAAGGTTGATTTGCCCGAACCCGACAAACCTGTAAACCAAAGCACCACACCACGCTGCTTCAGAAGATTTTCTTTATCTTCCTTGGTCAGCATTTTATTGTGTATGGGAAAAATATTTTTAAGTTTTTCTTCAATATTCATTACGCATCAATATTAGCATACTTTGCATGGGTTTCGATAAATTCACGCCTCAAAGCAACATCATCACCCATAAGCATCGAAAATATCCTGTCCGCCTCGGCTGCACTGTCAATGGTAACTTGCCTCAAGGTTCTGGTTTCGGGATTCATAGTGGTTTCCCACAATTGTTCTGCATTCATTTCACCCAAACCTTTGTAGCGTTGAACATGGATTTTTGCATTCGGATTTGCAGCCTTTATTTCTTCAATAACCTTATCCCGTTGCTCGTCATTCCAGCAGTAAACTTTCCTGCCCCCGCCTCTCACTTGATACAACGGTGGTGTTGCAATGTACAAATAACCGTTTTCGATAATTTTCTTCATGTATCTGAAAAAGAGCGTCATAATGAGCGTGGAAATGTGGCTTCCGTCCACATCGGCATCGGTCATTATTATT
The DNA here is from genome assembly GCA_026996635.1 of Bacteroidales bacterium. GTDB lineage: Bacteria > Bacteroidota > Bacteroidia > Bacteroidales > JALTDM01 > JALTDM01. Next base: position 1,041 of record JALWKH010000433.1, read on the forward strand.
ATCTTATGGTATCTTAATTTTTCAAGATTTATTTCTTTTTCGTCTTCTTTGGTTCCAATGGTTACTCCGAGTGCCGTAAAAATATTTTTTATTTCTTCGTTGTCGAAAATTTTGTGTTCTTGGGCTTTTTCCACATTCAAAATTTTACCCCTCAGCGGCAAAATAGCCTGAAACCTCCTGTCTCGTCCTTGCTTGGCTGTTCCGCCGGCACTGTCACCTTCCACCAAGAAGATTTCCGCTTTTGCAGGATCCCTTTCGCTACAGTCGGCTAGTTTACCAGGCAAACCACCGCCCGTAAGAGCCGACTTACGCTGAACAAGTTCCCTTGCTTTTCTTGCGGCATGTCTGGCTTGTGCGGCAAGAATCACTTTATTTATAATAGCCTTTGCATCTTTCGGATTTTCTTCTAGGTAAGCACTCAACGCACTACTTACAGCTTGTTCCACGGCAAGGCTTACTTCGGAGTTTCCAAGTTTTGTTTTTGTTTGCCCTTCAAATTGCGGTTCAGCCACTTTTACGGAAATTATTGCCGTAAGTCCTTCCCTGAAATCATCACCGCTGATGTCAAATTTCAACTTGGCAAACATACCTTCTTTTTCGCCGTATTTTTTGAGCACCCTGGACAATGCCCTCCTGAAGCCTGTTACATGTGTTCCGCCTTCTATAGTGTTGATGTTATTCACATACGAATAAACATTCTCTACAAAAGAAGTATTATACCTGAGTGCAACTTCTATAGGCACTTCATTCTTTTCGGTCTGGAAATGGATAACATCGGTAAGTTTTTCCCTGTTTGCATCAAGATACTCCACAAACTCTTTCAAGCCTTCTTCCGAATAAAAAACATCGCTTTTATAGTTACCTTCCTCATCAGTTTCGCGTTCATCCACCAATTCAAGCCTTATTCCTTTGTTCAAAAATGCAAGTTCCCTAAGCCTTGCTGCCAACACATCGTATTTGTATTCTGTAACAACGAAGATGCTGTCATCCGGCTTGAAGTAAATAATTGTTCCCGTGCGGTCGGTTTCGCCCACCACTTTTACTTCCGATATAGGATTACCTTCCCTGTATTCTTGAACCCAAATTTTACCGTCACGGTGAACTTTAGCCCTCAGGTATGTTGACAAGGCATTCACACAAGAAACACCAACACCGTGCAAACCGCCCGACACCTTGTAAGTGCTTTTATTGAACTTACCCCCTGCGTGAAGGACTGTCATAACAATTTCCAAAGCGGATTTGCCTTCTTCTTTGTGAACATCCACGGGAATACCACGACCGTCATCTTCTACGGTAATGGCATTATCTTTATGTATTGTAACTTTTATGTTTTTACAATAACCTGCCAACGCTTCGTCAATGGCATTATCCACCACTTCGTAAACCAAATGGTGAAGCCCCTTGGAGCTGATATCACCAATATACATCGCAGGTCTTTTCCTTACAGCCTCAAGACCTTTTAAGACTTCAATACTGTCGGCAGAATAATCAGTAGATTGATTTTGATTTTCTTCGTTAAGATTTTCAAGTTCTTTTTCACTCATTTCCATCTGAATTTAAGTTGCAAAGTTAACATTTTTTGCTTGATAAACAATAACTCAACAACAGTAAAAACGACTGATTTATCAACACAGCCGGCATAAATAAAAGACAAAAGTTTATAAAAAAAGGAGGTTGCCCGAAACCGACAACCTCCTTCAAATTTTGTTTTATGAATCAAAATATTATTTGGCTATAATTTTTCGGGTATAAACAACATTACCGTTGGAAATTACCAACTCGTAAGTTCCTGCAGCAAGCTTATCCCTAGTAATTCTAAACATACTTTCGTTTGTTTTTGTTGAATATACTACCTTCCCGCTTAAATTAACAAGTTTAACGCTGAATAGTTCGTTATCTGGATTATAAAACTCAACAGTTATCTCATCATTAAACGGATTAGGATAAACTTTTAAAGGAACGAAAACTTCCGTTTCATATTGACTTGACACGGTATTATATTCATAAGGATTTGAAAAAATCCTATTGTTGGAATTAGATTTATTTTGAGAACAATCATCGTCATTATCAAATGCAACTATATAATAATTATAACCGACAGGCACGTTCAAATCTGTATAATTGTTTAATGAACCCGGAATAGAATCAATCAATTGATAATGCGGGTTATCCGGTAAAGTTTTTCTGTAAATATAAAATCTTAAAGGTGTTATATCTTGTATTCCGTTCCAATTCTCTATTTGATAATTTGTCCAAGCCAAAACTATTTCGTTGGGATTTGCTCCTTGGGTAGCAGACAAATACATTGTTCGGTGATACCAACTTAAACTGGTTTCATTACCACAAGTATCAACTGCAGATATCTTATAAGCATGAGCATACATCACCGGATCCGAAGTCGTATCTAAAAATTCGCATTCATCTTCCCATGGAGTAAAACCTATTTCTTCAAATAAATTATTGCCCGTTTCTTTATAAATCTTAAATCCTGATAAAACTTCTATGTTTTGAGGCCTATTCCATTTTACAACACATTTCCCTGTTGCTGTATCTATTGTTACTTTACAAATAGGAGTAGTTGCATCAAAATCGGTATAAGGTATTGTAAAATTGTCGGAAAAACTACAACCTCTTGAATCATGCACTGTAAATGGATAATACACTTGATCGTTACATAATGTTATAACACTATCGGAAGTCCATTGATTTGACCCATCAGTAGAATAATAGTACGGTGGCTCTCCACCTGTTACATGTATAACAGCACTTCCGTCACAAGAATGCATGCAGTAAGACGGCAATGATATTTCAACATTATATTGCAACTCAGGAGGATTTGTAATTATGGCTGTATCGGATACAAAACAACCGTTTGCATCGGAAACATTTATTATGTATGTACCTTCACTCAAGTTTTGCAAATCCAATGAAGAGTCCCCTGTATTCCAACTAAATGTATAAGGTTCAACACCTCCTGATATGGAAGCATGAATTTGACCGTCATTATCATTATGACAAGTAATATCACTGATATTTAATGAAAGAGTCAACGGATCATCAATTATTGTTATCTCATCGACAACCTCATTTCCAAGTCCGTCCGTTATGGTAAAAGTATATGTCCCACCTGAAAGACTATCAATAAAAGATGTAGTATCACCTGTACTCCATTGTAAAGACAAAGGCTCAATGCCAGAATAAATCTCAACATCAGCCCATCCCAAGCTTGTTTCACCACATAAAATATCTTGTTTTTGTTTATTATACCCTATAATAGAAAATTTATTAATAGCTATATCATGGTTTCCAGATCCAGCCCCAATGAATTCTCCATTTGATATTTGAGATAATGTAGATAAACACATGTCATTAAAAGTAGAATAATATAATAAATTTCCGGAACTATCTATTTCTCCAACAAAACCATATCCACAATAATAACAAGCACCTCCTATATTGCCATATATAATATATCTTCCATTCAATGTTTTAAAAATCGACGGATAAAATACAAATCCAATTATATCACTATAAATGTGAGTAGTTATACTATCCCCGTTTTCATTTATTTCAATTACAGCCGGTATATAGTTAACCGTACATGCAACTAAAAAATTTCCGTTTTCTTTTTTTACAACTCCTTTTTTACCGCTACTTGTACAATTTAAGTTATAACTTTTTGTTAAAATAGAATCACCGTTTTCATCAAATTTTAAAACGCCCAATTCCCCGTTACCATGAATTCCGAACACTAAATAATTTCCGTCATCGGATTTCATAATTGAAAAAGCCCCGTTATCTTCATAATAAACATAGTCATAAAGAGAGATTGTACCAAACAGATATTTTTCCCACAAAAGATTTCCATTATTATCAAACTCAACAATAATCCACTCGCTGTATCTACTACTACTGTCACGATCTATTGTGCCAACTGCAATAAAATTTCCATTGTCAGTCTCAATGATATCATAAACTGTTGTATTATAATAATCTGAATACTTATTTGTATTTGGACCGTAAGTCTTTTCCCATTCTATATTTAAACCGGAATCCAATTTGACAATCCAGAACCCGTAAGATGCTGTATCAATTGGAGGTGCCCACGAAAAATAAAACTTCCTACCTCCGACAATATAACCACCATCACTTGTTTTCCTTATCACTGTAAGAGAATCATAATCGTGAATATCATCATTGTAACCCAAATATTTAGAAAACAAAGTATCTCCATTGTCATTCAATTTCAAAATCCATCCTTTTCGCTGACTAAATGATGAATCTGACTTAACAGTAGTCCCTAATACCAAATAAGTACTATCATTTTCAATCAATAAATCAGAAGTAAAATCTCTATCCTGGGAACCGTAATATTTTCTCCAATCTTCATATATAACTCCCGTTTGAGAATATGAAACAATAAAATAAAACAACAAAACTGCAAAAAATATAACTTTCTTTTTCATGGCGATAGGTTTTATATGGTCTATAAAAAGTTCTCATAAAAAAGACTGATACCACTGTGGGAAGTTGCGTATTTTTTTTCGGTTTTTCTAAACATACGCAACAAACCATCAAATTATCAACAACATAGCACAAACAAAAAAGCCGCCTTTTTATTGGCGGCTTTAACAACAACAATCAGAAATATTTTACACCTAAACAATTCCTTTCCCGCAACAATTTTTATATTTTTTTCCGCTGCCGCAAGGACATGGATCGTTTCTGCCCACTTTCTTTTCCGTTCTTACCGGTTGTTTCTTGCCTTTGGGTTTATCTGAAGAAGATGACGACGAATCGCTTCGGCTTGTGTCGTATTTGCTCAAGTCAAGTTTTTGAACTTCCCTTACACTTTTCACTTCTTCTTCCTCTTTGATATGTATATACCCTTTCATCAGTATGCTTGCCGCATTCCTGTTGAACTCACCAAGCATGCTTTCAAACAAATTAAACGCTTCAAACTTGTAGATAAGCAACGGATCTTTTTGTTCGTATGCGGCATTTTGTACCGATTGTTTCAAGTCGTCAATCTTACGCAAGTGTTCTTTCCATTGCTCGTCTATCGCCAGCAGGATAACAAGTTTTTCAAAAGCCTTTATAATTTCTTTTCCTTCTGTTTCTACGGCTTTTTCCAAGTTCACCACAACATTGAACACTCTTTTGCCATCTGTTATAGGAATAGCAATATTTTCGTATTGGTGCTTTTGTGTGTCATACACATGTTTTACCACAGGCAACGCTTGTTGAATAATAATTTCGGACTTACGCTTATATGTTTTCAAAACTTGATTAAATAACTTCTCTATCAACTCGTTGCTGTCCAACTTCAAAAATTCTTCTTCAGTCACATCAGGCTCTACTGCCAAGTACCTTATCATTGCAAGTTTAAACGATTCAAAATCGGATTGCGGCTGGTAAGTTTCCACTATTTCGCTCACAACATTGTAAAAAATATTTTCAACTTCCGACTGTAACCTTTCGCCCAACAATGCATGACGACGCTTTTTGTAAATCACTTCGCGTTGGGCATTCATCACATCATCGTATTCCAGCAAACGCTTTCTTATGCCGAAATTGTTTTCTTCTACTTTTCGTTGTGCCCTTTCTATAGACTTCGTAATCATCGGGTGTTGGATAACTTCGCCTTCCTTCAATCCGAGCCTGTCCATTAGTTTTGCTATTCTCTCGGATCCAAAAAGCCTCATCAAATCATCTTCCAACGAAACGAAAAACTGCGAAGTACCCGGATCTCCCTGACGACCACTACGACCTCTCAACTGCCTATCCACACGCCTTGACTCGTGCCTTTCCGTACCAATAATTGCAAGACCGCCGACTTCTTTTACTTCATCTGTAATTTTGATGTCGGTACCACGACCTGCCATATTGGTTGCAATGGTTACCACACCGGGACGCCCTGCTTGTGCCACAATTTCAGCTTCCCTTGCATGATGTTTTGCATTCAACACATTGTGCGGAATCTTACGGAGTTTGAGCATCTTACTCAACAATTCCGACACTTCCACCGATGTAGTACCGACAAGCACAGGCCTTCCTTTATTAATAAGGTCTTCTATTTCTTTTATTACCGCGTTGTATTTTTCCCTCTTGGTCCTGAAAATCAGGTCTTCCATATCTTTCCTAATCACAGGCTTATTGGTAGGAATTACCACCACATCCAATTTGTAAATATCCCAAAATTCTTGGGCTTCGGTTTCAGCCGTACCGGTCATACCTGCGAGTTTGTGGTACATTCTGAAGTAGTTCTGCAAAGTAATAGTGGCGAATGTTTGTGTAGCCGCTTCCACCTTTACATTTTCCTTGGCTTCTATAGCTTGGTGCAATCCGTCGCTGTACCTTCTACCTTCCAAAATACGGCCTGTTTGCTCGTCCACAATTTTCACCTTATTGTCTATCACCACATATTCCACTTCTTTTTCGAACAAAGTATATGCTTTGAGCAACTGGTTTACTGCATGAACACGTTCGGATTTTACGGCAAATTCGTTAAGTAACTTATCCTTGGCTTCCAATTTTTCTTCTTCACTCAAATTTTGTTTTTCTAGATTTGCCAGTTCAGTTCCGATATCGGGCAATACAAAGAATTTCGGGTCATCCACATATTTGGCAATAAGTTCGTGACCTTTGTCGGTAAGTTCTACGGAATTGTTTTTTTCATCTATAATGAAGTAAAGTTCATCCGTAACTTCGTGCATTCTTTTTGCATTGTCTTGCAGATAAAAATTTTCTGTCTTCAGTAACAATGACTTATTCCCTTCTTCGCTCAACAATTTAAGCAGTGGTTTATGTTTTGGCAAACCTTTGTGCGCTTGCAACAAATAAAAACCTGCATTGCGGGTATCACCTTCCTGCAGTTTTTTACGGGCTTTAACAATTATTTCGTTTACCAAATCTTTTTGTGCCCTGTAAAGTTTTTCAACAAGCGGTTTAAACTCCTTAAACAATTTATCGTCATTTGACTTTTCGGTCGGTCCCGAAATAATAAGCGGTGTCCGGGCATCATCAATCAAAACGGAGTCAACTTCGTCCACTATGGCATAATGGTGTACCCTTTGCACAAGGTCTTCAGGCCGCAAAGCCATATTATCTCTCAAATAGTCAAAACCGAATTCATTATTGGTTCCGTAAGTAATATCAGCAAGGTAAGCCTGTCTTCTTTCCGGAGAGTGAGGCTGATGATAATCTATGCAATCTACAGAAAGTCCGTGAAATTCATAAAGCGGTCCCATCCATTCGGCATCACGTTTTGCCAAATAATCGTTTACGGTAACCAAATGCACACCTTTGCCTGCAAGTGCATTCAAGAAAATGGGCAACGTTGCAACAAGTGTTTTACCTTCACCGGTAGCCATTTCGGCGATTTTACCTTTGTGAAGCACTACTCCACCCATAAGCTGCACATCATAATGCACCATATCCCACACAATCTCATTACCGCCGGCCATCCACCTGTTTTTGTAAATCGCCTTATCGCCTTTTATTTCCACAAAATCTTTTTTCACTGCCAATTCACGGTCAAAATCGGTAGCAGTTACTTCAAGTGTTTCGTTTTCTTTGAACCTCCTGGCAGTTTCTTTTACAATAGCAAAAACTTCCGGCAAATATTTATCGAGAATTTCTTCTATTTGGTCATTTACCTTTTCCTTTAGCTTCTCTATTTGTTCATAAAGTCTTTCTCTTTCTTCGTATGGAGTATCTTCTTTTTCAGCCTCAGCTTTCAATTTTTCTATCTCTTGTTCGGTAGGTGCATAATAATCCCGGATTTGTTTTTTTATTTCCCAAGTTTTCTGCCTCAACTCATCATTGGAAAGATTTTGCAGTTTCTTGTACTCATCATTAATTAATTGCACATAAGGCATCAATTCGGCAATATCCTTTTCCGCCTTTGTCTTAATGAAACCGCCCAAAATTTTATTTAAAAATCCCATAATTATATTATTTTTCGTCTGTCAAAAATGACCTACAAAGTTAATACAATATTTATGTTTTTTGGCATAATTTTTTATGTATTCTCAAATGTTAAAATCCAAGCATTATGA
>JALWKH010000434.1 GCA_026996635.1 Bacteroidales bacterium
TTATAATTCTAAAAAATGTGATGCACAATTCATTCTTTGCCGGATACAAAAAAGACAGGAAACGCATTGGTGTTGAATACGACAGGATAGACAGTTTAATGGTAGAAAAAAATAACTACACGGAAGGTATTTCAATTTACGGTTCTGTGGATATTAACGAAAAAATAGATGTTTTTTTCCGAACTGATTGGCTTTCTGCAGTACCTAAATACGGAATAAAGAACGAATACAAAATTATTCCGGGCATCAATTACCACAAAAACACTTTCAACACAGCAGTTGATTTACAATATTTTACCGGCACAGGTAGTGCAATGGTATATTGGCACTTCGGAGTGAGATTCTAAAAACAAATGATTATTTATCAAATTATAAGCAATTAGCGGCACACAATTAAGCCCGTTAATCATATTTCTCCATTTTGTCTTCGATTGTCACATCACGGTCTGCCGCACTTTGAATTTTAATGTACGACAACATTGTTTCCGTTCCGTTTTCATAAAGAGCTTCCTGCACTTGCTTTATTAATGCCATAATCTCGTCATAATCGCCTTCAAGTACTGTTTCAAACGGGCACACACGGTATTTTATGCCCGATTTGCTTATTACATCTATTGCCACATCCACCAATTCGTAGGTACTTTTATCCTTACTCCTCGGCAAAACTTGAAAAGCCACATTTACTTTATGTTTCATTGTTAAATATTTTTTATTGCCACTGAAAGAATAAAATCGTCAAAAATATAGTAGTCAATCACAAAATCGTCATTAACTAGCACTTTGCCTCTAAATTTCGACATCCTTTCAACCGACTTTAAATTTATGCTCTCCTTGAAATTTACCAAACTGTTGTCTGCCTTGTAAACGGCTTCTTTTATAGTCCAAACCAATGTTGCTTCAGTTTCCGTTATTCCCTCAAAAAACTTCTCATCATTTTCATTGATAAATTTTTCGGCAAGTTTCAACGGCTTGGCAGAAATTGTTTCAACATCTACCCCGATGAATCTATCCTTTCCGCTTAATCCCACTGCCACTCTGTTTTTGCAATGTGAGATACTTACATTCAAATCTTTATCCGTAAAATAAGGCTTGCCTTTATCGTCATAGGCAATTGTAGGAATTTCGTTTTTGAAAATGTGATTTAGTATAAACCCTGTAGTAACAATTTCATTTCTGCGTTTTTGCAGAGTAATCTTTTTCAACCTGTCATATAAAAAAAGAGAAGCCCCGTTGCAGGACTTCTCTTCAATTATTGGGTTTAAATATACTTTATAATCTTTCCCGAAAACCGTTATCATTCAGCCAACAACTTCTCAATCAAAAGAATAACATTGTTTTGTTTGCATTCAACCACACCACCCGAAATTTTGTAATGTATTTCATTTCCGCTTTCGGGTATAATTTTCACTTCACCTTCTTCCAACGATGAAATAATAGGTGCGTGATTATTCAAAATTTCAAAAGATCCGTTTGAACCCGGCAAACGTACCAGCTTAATTTCACCGTTGAACAGCTCTTTTTCGGGTGTCAGAACTACCAAATGCATAATTACGATTTTTTAGCTTCTGCCATTATTCTTTCTGCTTTTTCCATTGCATCTTCAATGGTTCCTACCAAGTGGAATGCTGCTTCGGGCAAGTCATCCACTTCACCGTCCAATATCATCTTGAACCCTTTGATTGTGTCTTCTATCTTAACGAACACACCTTTGAGTCCGGTAAACTGTTCGGCAACAAAGAACGGCTGAGATAAGAACCTTTGCACTTTTCTTGCACGGTAAACAACGAGTTTGTCTTCTTCGCTGAGTTCGTCCATACCGAGAATTGCGATAATGTCTTGCAATTCTTTATATCTCTGCAAGATTTGTTTTACTCGTTGAGCTGTTTCATAATGGTCTTCACCTACGATATCAGGTGACAATATTCTTGATGTACTGTCCAGCGGATCCACTGCCGGATAAATACCCAATTCGGCAATTTTACGGCTAAGCACCGTAGTTGCATCCAAGTGTGAGAATGTTGTTGCAGGTGCGGGGTCTGTCAAGTCGTCAGCAGGCACGTACACAGCTTGAACTGATGTAATAGATCCGTGCTTGGTAGAAGTAATACGTTCTTGCATTGCACCCATTTCCGTTGCCAAAGTAGGCTGGTAACCTACAGCAGAAGGCATACGTCCGAGCAAAGCACTAACTTCCGAACCTGCTTGTGTAAAACGGAAAATATTGTCGATAAAGAAAAGAATATCTCTACCACCGCCGCTTTCGCCTTCGTCTCCGTCACGGAAATATTCGGCTACGGTAAGACCGGACAATGCAACCCTTGCCCTTGCTCCGGGAGGTTCGTTCATCTGACCGAAAATCATAGTTACCTGCGACTTAACCAATTCGTCCATATCAACGGATGAAAGGTCCCAACCGCCGGTTTCCATTGATTCTTTGAACTTTTCTCCGTAACGTACAATATTTGCTTCAATCATTTCACGAAGCAAGTCGTTACCTTCACGGGTTCTTTCTCCTACTCCCGCAAATACCGAAAGTCCGCTGTAACCTTTTGCAATATTATTGATAAGCTCTTGGATAAGCACAGTCTTACCTACACCGGCACCACCGAAAAGTCCGATTTTACCACCTTTTGCATAAGGCTCAATAAGGTCGATTACCTTGATTCCGGTATAAAGTACTTCTGTTTCTGTGGAAAGTTCTTCAAATTCGGGAGCTTCTTTATGGATAGGGCTTGTTTTATCCCTTGGAACTTGTTCGATACCGTCGATAGTTTCGCCGATTACATTAAACAAACGGCCTCTGATTTTTTCACCGATAGGCATTGAAATAGGAGCACCTGTTGCAACAGCTTTCATACCCCTGTAAATACCATCGGTAGAGTCCATTGCTATACACCTAACCGTCCTTTCCCCAATATCTTGTTCACATTCTATTATTAATTTTTCGCCGTTTTCTTTTTCAATTTCCAAAGCGTCGTAAATCTTTGGAAGAGGTCCGTCGTTTTTTTCAAAACTGACATCAACAACAGGACCGATAACCTGTACTACTTCACCTATATTCTGTGCCATAGTTTTTTGTTAATTATTAAGTTTTTGATTCAAATGTAATTTGGCTGCAAAAGTAACTATTTTTTTATTAACAAAATAGAATTGCGTTTTTTTTGAAATTTAAAAAACTTATGAAGGCCTAAACTTCGTCCAAATCTATGTTATCCAATAGTTTATTAAGTTCTTTTTTGGTTTTGCCAAGTTTCTTTTTGCAATACTCCAAAAGGTAAGCGGCTCGTTTTATTTTTTCATTTACTTCTTCCACACTTAACTCGCCGTACTCAATGTCTTTTATAATGGTTTCGATTTCTTCCACCGCTTTTTCGTAACTCAAGTCTTTTGTTGCCATAACAAAGAAAATTATACCAAACCTATAATCATCATTTTTTCTATATCACCGTCATCATTCAGAAATGGAATTATAAATACTTTTATTTCCAAGCTTTCTCCTGCAGATGTTTTAAATTTAAACCGTTCCTTAACAATTTTACCTGATTCAAGTATATGTAAATATTCTTGCCATTTGTTCCCATCTTGTAGAATGTAAGTTATATTGACACCTATAATCTCAGAAGAATTAAATTTCATTGTATTTATAAACATTTCATTTACACTCTCTATATTAAAATTTTTATCAATACCTATTCTTATCATATTTTTATCTATGGCATTAAACAATGCATTAAAGTCTCGTTCTTTATGTAATAAATCTTCTTGTGTAGCCTGCAACTCTTCAAGATTTTGTTTCAATTCCTCTTCTTGTGCACGCATTACTTCAGATTGTTCTTGGAACATAGTCAAAAGTTCTTTTGTTCGCCTGTTTACTTTAATATTTTTGAGAACGGAAGCTATACTTTCGCCCAACTTTTCGACAAATTCCCTTTTATAATCATCAATGTAGTGAAATGAAGCTAACTCAATTATACCAAATACTTCATTTTCCAGCTTGAGTGGAACCACAAACAAGTACCTCGGCTTAGCTTCCCCAAGTCCGGAAGTAATGGCAGGATAGTCTTCGGGTAAATCATCAATATAAATTGACATTCCTTCAATGGCTACTTCACCGGCTATACCTTCTCCCAATTCTATGCGCTCTTCTCTGAATTTATGCCTACCGTATGCAAAAGTCGACATAATTTTCAAGTACTTTTCATTTTCATCTCCTTCCATAATTAAAATTGCTCCTTGCTCTACCCCCATATAATTTACAAGTTCTTTTATTAATTCATCAAAAGTTTTTTTGTCATCATCATTATACTTTCTTAAAATATCACTAAACTTTGCAAGACCTTCTGCAACCCAATGCCTGATTTTTTCCTCTTTTTGCTTCTCCTCTTGGAGTTTTTTTGCTTTTTTCAGATTTTCTTTCATTCTTATCAGTGAACTGCCGAGTAAACTTTCTTTTGTAATATTATCATCATTTATTTCATAATTCCCTTTCCCTAATTCATCAGCATAGTTTGCTATAGACTTGAAGTTATCAATAAGTTGATTTAAAGCACCTACAATTTCTCCTATTTCATCATTGCTTTGTACTTTAATTTTTTCTGCAGTTTTTTCTTTAGCTAAATCTAAAATAGACTTGCGGACTCGTTTTATCGGCGTAACTACAGTTTTTGTAATTCCCATATAATAAATAATTCCGCCCAATATTAAAGCAAGTATTGCAAACAACAACAGATATTTCAAAAACATTTGTATCTTATCGGAATATTTACGAAAATCAGTAAACATAAACAAGGTTCCTATCTTTGAACCTTCTACAGAAACCGGATATTTTTTATAAACATATTTTCCTAATTTATTTTGTAGGGGAGCATTTTTATCAGTCAAAATTTTTTGGAGCTCAGAGGGTACATTTGTAAACAATAAATTATAATAATTATCTCGAATTAAAACAAAATCATATCTGCTAATCCCTTTAAACTCTTGTAAAACAAGGCTAAACGGCACATAAGACATAACCCACCCTATTGTTTTATCATCATAAACAACAGGCGTAAATACTGAAATATAAAGAGAATCTCCGTCATTATATACATACCCGAAACTTTTTTGCAACAATATTTTGGTTGACAAATAATTTTTTGCATTAAACCGACTTAACATATAATTAGATGAGGAAAATATTAAATTTAAATCCTTGTCATAAAAATTAAATCCTATATTCTTTAATTGTCCGGTTATTCCACTAAATATTTTTTTTAAAACCGCTTGACAAGAGTCTTCTTGAATATTATCGCAGCCCGCCAATTTCTCACTTAATGAGGATGAGTTTACCAACACATAATTTATTTCTTCTTGTTTCTCTATCACATCTTTAATTACCTCATTAAAAGCAATATAATAATGGTCAAAACTACCGTATAGATTTTCAAGCATATTTTTCCTAAAAAAAATACCACCTACATAAGTTGCAATTAACGAAACAATAATAAACATTGATAATGTAGGTATCGTCAATTTAAAAGCAAGTCTCTTCCACATATCAACAAAATTTAATATATGACAAATATCATAATTTTTTTTAAATATTTAACACTACAGCGTTTTTCATTTCTTTATTTTTTATAAACAAAACAATATAATACATAAAAAATCAACAACAATACAGCTACAAACAATGCACCCCTACCTATAAAATCACCGTGCAACGTATAAAATGTCATTTCATCATTTAGATGCAGTTTACCTTTTTGTGCCGTATATACCCACCATCCGGTTTCGCTAATCACATCTCCCCGCTGGTTTATAAATCCGGAGATTCCGGTATTGGCACTTCTGGCTACACTTCTGCGTGTTTCGATAGCACGAAGCCTAGAATAAGAAAAATGTTGCTTGTAACCCGGACTATCGTTCCACCAACCGTCATTGGTGATTACAGTCAATACATTCGCACCTTTTTTTACATAGCCCGTTACAAATTCCCCATAAATGGATTCATAACAAATAATAGGTGCCGCTTTTACTTTTCCATCAAAAGAAGTAAATACCGACCTTTCTTTCTGTGTTCCCAAACTGCCCGATGTTCCGCCCAAATCGATAAAAAACGAATTTAAAAATGACAGCACTTCGGGATAAGGTATCATTTCCACTCCTATTACCAACTTTGACTTATGGTAAACGCTTATTTTATTCTTGTTAATGTTTATCGCAGAATTAAAAGCATCATACCACAGTGTGTCATAGCTCGTGTAAATAGGTCTTGCCGTTGCTGTTTTTTTATCGGCACCGTAATTTATGTATGTTGTGGCACCCGTTAAAATATTTAGTGTAGGGTGTTCTTTTATTAATTCGTAAAACGGCTTAATCAGATAGTTTTCAGACAATTGTGACTCCCAAATGCCGACGGGTATGGCTGTTTCGGGTGCAATAACATATTCGGTGCTGTCTGTTATCAATGGCTTTGCAATGTCAACAACTCTTTGTACTTGTTCAAGCGGAGAAAGTTTACCTGTAAATTTTTCCCCGTACGGATCAATGTTTGGCTGGGTAACAATAAATTCTGCCGTAGGTCCTTTCTCTTCATAACTGTAATACACCCACAAAGAATAAACAACAGGAACAATCAACAAAACTCCTAATGCAGCATAACGAAAGTTGTTTAGTCTCTTATTCTTACATTCATTTTTGTAAACAAAGCACAGAAAAATTCTAAATACCACCAGGTTCACAAGCAACACCCACAGGCTTCCGCCGAGAGTGCCCGTATATTCATACCATTGCACAATTTGTGGCAAGTATGCAAATGCATTACCCAACACCAACCAAACCCAAGAAATTTCACCGTGCAAGTAAATATACTCAAACGCCAACCAATAAACTATAAAAGCCAAGTCACCAACCCTTCTGCCAAGTTTTACCCGCGTAATATGAAAAAACCAAAAAACAACGGTATAAAACAAAGAATTAAGCACGACAGCAGCAATTGCACCCGGAAGTGTCGCATAATAAATCCACCAAGTGGAAAGCAGGTTCCAAATAAAAAAGGCTATGTACGAAAAAAGGAAAAATTTAAGTGGTTTTTCTTTTTCACGGATAATCTTTTCTTCGACATACAAAAGCGGTACAAAAGCAATAAGTGTAAAAAACCCCACAGGTTCGTTGAACCAACCTGAATACAAAAGTAGTCCTGATAAGACCGACAAGAAAAAATATAATTTGTTGTTGCGGGATTTCATCAGAAAATTTTTGTCAAAATTAAGAAATACTTACCTATAAAAGCACAAATGCGATTAAAAAACCTTAATAACTTAAAATATTTTAACCTGTCTATTTTTAATTTTGCGTATCTTTATTGCATAAATTGCACAAGATGCTTCTGCAAGACTTTATAAAAAAGCTGGAAAAAGAAAACGAACTCATAAGAATAAAAGCCAAAGTTGACCCACAACTTGAGATAACCGAAATTACCGACCGCATCTCCAAATCAACCTCACAAAACAAAGCCCTGCTTTTTGAAAACAACGGTTCAGCTTTCCCACTGCTGATAAATATGTTCGGCAGCCACAGACGAATGGCAATGGCTTTGGGCTACAAATCTTTGGACGAAATAGAAGCATATATAGATTCGATTTTCGGACTGCTCAAAAATGCTGGTAGCAGGCCAAAGTTTTTCGATAAACTGAAAATGCTGTTCTCTCTCAAAGAGATAGCATCGTTTATGCCCAAAGAAACAAACAATACAACCCCACGCTGTCGGCAAAACATTATGACCGTACCGGATTTGGATATATTTCCCATTTTGAAACTATGGCCGAATGACGGAGGACGGTTTATCACACTGCCTGTAGTCCACACCAAAGACCCCGAAACAGGACAACGTAATGTGGGAATGTACCGCATGCAAGTCTTCGACAACAAGACAACGGGAATGCACTGGCACATGCACAAAGGTGGGGCAGAACACTTCCGCAAATACAAAGAGGCCGGCATAAAAAAAATGCCTGTAGCCGTAACACTCGGAGGTGACCCTGTTTACACTTATGTGGCTACAGCACCGCTGCCTGATGATATTGATGAATACATACTTGCGGGAATACTCCGCAAAAAACCTGTAAAACTTGTAAAGTGCCTTACACAAGATATTTATATACCCGAAGATGCCGATATAGTAATTGAAGGGTATGTAGATACGGAAGAAGAATTTGCACTTGAAGGACCATTTGGCGACCACACGGGATTTTATTCTCTTGCAGATTTTTATCCTAAATTTCACATTACTGCAATAACTTTTGCAAATGATGCCGTATATCCGGCCACAATAGTAGGCATACCACCACAAGAAGACAAATATATAGCCGATGCCACAGGCAAAATCTTTTTGCCTATGTTTCGAAATGCAATGATGCCGGAGCTTAAAGACTGGCACATGCCCGACTTCGGAGTGGCACACAATCTGGTAATTGCATCCGTTAAAACTTCATACCCACACCACGCCAATAAAATTGCACATACATTTTGGGGTGCAGGCCAAATGAGCTTCAACAAAGTGCTCGTGCTTACATCAGACAAGGTAAAACCATACGATTACGAAACATTGTACAGGCTTTTGCTAAACATTGATGTAACAAAAAATATTTACCTGAACGACGGCATTTTAGACATTCTGGACCACGCTGCCGAAGAAAAGGCTTATGGTGGCAAATTGCTGATAGATCTGACTCAAACAGAACCCGCAAACGATTATGAAGAACCCGAAATCATTTACGATATTCCCGCAACAGCAATCAAAAATAAAGTTTTGATTTGGATAACAAAAAATGTCAATGCACGTGAAATTCTGAAAAAAAATATTTTAGATAAGGCAGAAAATATTAAATTTGCATTTTTAGCAGATGTTGACTTTTTTGAAAAAGACCGGAAATTATTTTTGTGGTATGTTCTTGCAAATTGTGAAATAAGCAGGGACGTGGAAATTTATAAAAACAAAGTGATAATTGACGGCAGGATGTTTACAAAAAACAATTTTATGGGCAAGTGGCCAAATCCTGCAATCAGTAATGAAGAAATAATA
>JALWKH010000435.1 GCA_026996635.1 Bacteroidales bacterium
AATATTGCTTTAGGCTTTCGCCTTTTTCCCTGAGTTCCGGGTGGTTGATTCTTGTGATGAAGTCATCTCTTTTGGCTATTGCATCGTGCAACATTTTGTCCACTTCAGTTGTTATTTTTTCATCGTTTTTAATATCTGCAAGCAACAGTCCGTCACCGATAATGTGCGAAAACAAAACTTTCACATCTTTTTTTAATTCTCTTACTTTCATAGCTCAAAAAATTTTTTTGCAAAATTACATAAAATTTCAATAGGTCGTTATAGCTATTAACAGGTCAATGTACTATTTTATTTTTTCAAATTCCGCTTTGCAGGTTTCAAGTTCGGTGTTTGTTTCTTCCCATTTTTCCATCAAATCTTCCAACTGTTTTTTCAGGTTGTTGTATTTGTCAAACATCTCATTCTCAATGTTTTCGGCAGTAGCAAATTTTTGCTCCAGCGATTCTATTTCGATTTCGGTGTTTTCTATACGGCTTTCAATGTCTGTAATCTCTTTTTCCAACTTGTTGATTTTCCGTTGCAGTTCTTTACGCTTTTGGTATAGCTGCTTTTTGAGTTCTTTGTCGTTTTGCGGTAATGAGGATTCGGACTTTTTCTTTATTTGTTGTTTTTCCAGCTCATAAAAATTTTCAGCCTTTTTTTGTTCTAGGAAAAAGTCAATGTCGCCTTTGTATTGCTTAACAGACTTGTTGCGAAATTCGTAAACCGTGTTTACAAGCCCTTTCAGAAAATCACGGTCGTGAGATACTATGATGAGTGAGCCGTTGTAATGGTTGAGTGCGGCTTTAAGGCGTTCTTTGGCGTAAATATCCAAGTGGTTTGTCGGCTCGTCAAGCACCAGCAAGTTGTAGGGTTGCAATACCATACAAGCAAGAGCCAGCCGTGCTTTTTCGCCTCCGGAGAGGACAGACACCTTTTTGTCAATATCGTCTTCGCTGAACAAAAAGTTTCCCAACACTGTTCGCAATGCAGCTTCCGTCATATCTGGCAGAGAAACTTCAATGACAGTTCCCAATACGGTTTTTCGCGGGTTTAGGGTTTGTTCTTGGTTTTGGGCAAAGTAGCCTATTTTTACATTGTGCCCGATTTTTCTTTTTCCCGTGTAGTCCAAGTCGCCAACAATGATACGTGCCAAGGTGGTTTTACCTTCACCGTTTTTGCCGACAAACGCAACTTTTTCGCCTCTTTCTAGCACAAAGTCAATATCTTTCAACACATTGTGGTCGCCGTAAGACTTTGACAACGATTCCAATTCCACAACGATATCACCGCTTCTCGGTGCGGGCGGAAAAGTAAAGTGTATGGTTTTTGTGTCTTCTTCGTCAATTTCAGGCAGTTCCAATTTTTCCAATTGCTTAACGCGTGATTGAACTTGAGATGCTTTTGTGGCTTTGTATCTGAATCTTTCTATGAAGCGTTCGGTTTGCTTGATTTTCCGCAACTGATTTTCATAAACTGCTTTTTGGTGCTCAATTCGTTGTTTTCGCAGTTCTTTGTATTGCGAATAAGGCACGGGGTAATCGTAGATTTTGCCTTTTGAGATTTCAATTGTTCTTTTGGTGATGGAGTTCAAAAAACGGATGTCGTGTGAAATTAGGATAATTGCACCTTTGTAGCTTTTGAGGAAATCTTCGAGCCAGATAATTGATTCTATGTCGAGGTGGTTTGTCGGTTCGTCAAGCAGCAGCAAGCCGGGTTGTTTCAGCAAGATTTTTGCAATCTCTATACGCATACGCCAGCCGCCGCTAAATTCTGAAGTTTTGCGGTGTAAATCGCTGTCTTTAAAGCCGAGACCTTTTAGCATTTGAATGGCATATTGTCCTGTTTTGCCTGCTTCCAATATGTGCAGCCTTTCGGAGATGTCGGATAGTTTTGTGGCAAGTTTGATGTATTCGGGTGATGTATAGTCGGTAAAATTTTCCAACTTGGCGTTTAATGTTTCGTATTCGGTTTCAAGTTGCTTTATTTCTTCAAATGCTTTTAGTGCTTCGTCAAGGACTGTTGTCGTGTCGGAAAAATCCAAGTGTTGGGGTAAATATCCT
>JALWKH010000436.1 GCA_026996635.1 Bacteroidales bacterium
ACATTATTACTTGATAATTTTGTTTATTCTTAATAAAACAAAAATAGAAAATTTATAGTATTTTAGCGACTTGTTTTATAAACCTAAAAACTGAAGAAAAATATTTGAAAAATGGCAGTACTTGAAACATTAAGAAACAGAGCGGGAGTTTTAGTATCAATTATTATCGGTTTGGCTCTTTTGGCATTTATTCTCGGAGACATTATGAAGAATGCCAATTCACTTTCACGTGAAGAAGCATACAAAATTGCCGAAATAAACGGCAAAACAATTATGTACCAAGAGTACGAACAATTGGTAAACCAGTTGGAAGACAATTACAAAAGAAATTCCAACCAAAAAGGGCTTGACGATAATACTAGAGAACAAATTCGTCAGCAAGCGTGGGAAACACTCGTTATGAATTATGTAATGGGAAAAGAGTACGATGAACTCGGAATTACCGTTACCCCGGACGAATTGTTCGATATGGTACAAGGACAAAACATTGACCCTCAAATAAAACAAATACCTATTTTTAAAAATCCTCAAACAGGTCAATTCGATAAATCATTGGTAATCAGATTTCTAAAAAATCTAGATGCAGATCCTACCGGAGAAGCAAGAGCAAGTTGGTTGGCTTTTGAAAAAGTGCTTGTGGAAAACCGTAAAATGCAAAAATTCTATAACCTTATAAAAAAAGGTTACAGCGTTCCGAAACCTATTGCCGAAGCATTTTTAAAGGACGAAAACTACAAAGTAAACTTTAATTATGTTTTTCAACAATACACCACAATTCCCGATTCAACAGTAAAAGTAACGGATGCCGACCTCGAAAAATATTATAACGAACACAAAAAACTATATGAAAGACCTGAAGAAACAAGGGATATAGAATATGTTGTTTTTGATGTTAAGCCTTCAAAAGAAGATTACAAATACACATTAAAAGCCGTTGAAAAACTTATACCGGATTTCAAAGCATCTACAGATGACCGTACTTTTGTAAACCTCAACAGTGATGTTCCTTTTGACGATACTTGGTACAAACAAGGCGAACTTCCCACACAATTGGATACATTTATGTTCAACCACCAAAAAGGTGATATTTACGGACCTTATTTTGAAGATAATGCATATAAAATTTCCAAACTTTCCGATGTAAGGGAATTGCCTGATTCCGTTCATGCAAGACACATACTTATCCAACCTAACGAAAACCTTGATGTAAATAAAGCCAAAGCATTAGCAGACAGCTTAATGCAATTACTCAAAGACGGCAAAGCGGATTTCATAACATTGGCACAAAAATATTCTGCCGACAAAGCTTCATTGGTTGACGGCGGTGATTTGGGTTGGTTCGATATGAAAAAAATGGTTCAACCGTTTACAGACACTGTTTTCTTTGCCAATAAAGGAGACATAAAAGAAGTATATTCCCAATACGGCATCCACATTGTTGAAATTTTAGACCAAGGACCAAAAACAAAAAAGGTTCAGGTTGCAACAATCGTGAAAAAAGTAGAACCGGGAAGCCAAACATTACAACAGTACTACTCTATTGCAAGCAGGTTTGCAGGAGAAAACAATACTGCCGAAAAATTTGACAAAGCAATAGAAAACAGCGACACACTTGTAAAAAGAGTAGCCAGCAACCTTAAGATTATGGACAAAACCATAGCAGGTTTGCCGGAAGCCAGGGAAATTATCCGTTGGGCATTCAAAGCCGAAGAAGGTCAAGTGTCTGATGTATTTGATCTAACAAACAAATTTGTTGTTGCCAAACTTGCAGCAGTTCATCCTAAAGGATATGCTCCTCTTGATGAAGTAAAAGACGAAATTAAAATAAATGTTATCAAAGAAATAAAAGGCGATATAATTGCAGACAAGTTTATCAAGCAAAACCCGAAAGATTTGAACGATCTTTCGCAAAAGCTCAACTTGCAAATGCAAAATGCAGATGACATTTCATTTACATCGTTCACAATTCCTAATCTTGGTATGGAATTCAAAGTAATAGCAGCAGCTACAACATATCCCGTAAACAAACTATCGGCA
>JALWKH010000437.1 GCA_026996635.1 Bacteroidales bacterium
AATGGGGGAATACGACGGAACGGCTCTTATGGAATTTAAAACCCGTAAGACTATTATTTACAGGATAAACAATGAAAATGCCTGTACTTACGAAATTGATGATACGCCGCCTTTCCCGATGAACAGGGAAGCATTGGAAAACGCTCTTGAAATCTCTCTGCTGTGCAAATTTAACATTGTGGGGGAAGTTCACATTACCAGAAAGCAATATTTGGACGGCAGTATTCCTACGGGATTTCAACGTACCGCAATACTTGGAACTGACGGCGAAATACAACTGAAAAACAAAAAAGTCCGCTTAATACAAATCAGCATTGAAGAGGATTCCGCACGCGAAATTTCGGATGTCGGCCACGTTAGGATTTATAAGACTGACAGGCTCGGAATGCCGCTTATCGAAACGGTTACTTATCCCGACATGCGAAATCCTTGGGAGGTAAAAGAGGCTTGTGATTTTATCCGCTTTATCAACAGAAGTACGGGCAAGGTGAGGACAGGTATGGGTGCTTCGCGGCAGGATGTAAATGTTAGCTGCAAAGGTGGAACCCGTGTAGAAATAAAAGGTGTTGCCCACACCAAATGGATACCTTCGCTGACACACAATGAAGTTTTCCGACAGTGGTCACTGCTTTTGATTAAAGATAAACTGAACAAAAGGATAAAAAAAGACAATTGGAAACCGGTTAGCAAAGAAGTTAATATTGAAAAGTATAACCTGAAAAACAAACACATCAAAAAAGCGATAAAAGAAGGTCATAAATTTTATGTGGTAAACTTGCCATACTTCCACGGATTACTTTCTCATTTTACACAGCCGGACAAACCGTTTGCCGATGAATTTGCCGGCAGGCTCAAAGTGATTGCTTGTCTTGAAAGGCCTAATATGTTTTTCTCCGAACAATTTGACAAAGATGCTTTGCCGCAAACATTCTGGAACGAAATGGTTAAGTTGACAGGTGCCGACAAAAACAATGATGCACAGATACTTGTGTTCGGACCTGAAGATGATATGCCTACCGCATTGGAAACAATAGAAGAAAGGGCATTGATGACATTTGACGGTGTACCAAAAGAAACCCGGAAGTCTTTTGAAGACGGGACAACGACATTTGAAAGGGTATTGCCGGGAGCTGACAGGATGTATCCCGATACCGATTCGGCACCGATTCCGCTCGAAGATGAATACATTGAGCAACTCGAAAAAAATATTCCTGAAGAGTTGATTAAACGTTACGAACAATTGCAAAAGTGGAACATTCCCGAAAATTATTACACATATATTTTCAGTAAAAATTTATACCCCGTAATTAAGAAGATTGTGGAAGATTTAGGATATGATCCGAGGTTTGTTGGAACATTTTTCGGGCAGCGCATGAAGTATGTAGAAGGTCATTACAAGCCACAATCACAGTTTGATTATTGGCGGGTATATGATATGTTCAAGTTTATAAAAGAAAATGACTTGGTAGAAAATATTGCTCCCGCAATGTTGCCGCTTGTTTATATGCATCCGCAAATGGATTTCGATTCCATACTGAACTTGATGAAATTCAGAAAGAGAACAGAAGAAGAGATTACCGCACCTATTAAATTCTTGAAAGAGAAGTTTAAAGAAATAGGCAAAAACCTAACGGATGATGCTACTGTAAATTGGGTTATGGGTGAATTGCATAACCAAGCCATCGGAAATATGGATTTGAAAAAACTCTATGAAATTGTTAAAAACTCTTGATCATGAATAATGATGTTTTTCAAGGATATAAAGGTGAAGCACTCGAGGTTTTGAAAAAATTTAATGTGAGAGTGTGGAGCCACGCTTTGATAGATACTACACGCGGTAAGTTTGAAGGAACGATTTTGCCGCGTTCGGAGCACCAAGACGACAAGCATATTGTTATCAAATTGGCAACAGGATATAATATCGGTATTACTGCCAAGAACATTAAAAACATAAAAGAACTCGGCTACAAAAAAGCACATTACGGAATACCGCAAAAGGAGTTTCCATATACGCCGGGTTTACCGAAAGTTAAGCTTTTTGGAACAGGCGGAACCATTGCTTCCCGTTTGGATTACAGGACGGGAGCGGTAATTCCTGCATTTACTCCGGGTGAGCTTTACGGAGCCGTGCCGGAGCTTGCAGATATTGTTAATTTGGAAACCGAGAAGGTTTTTGCCGTATTTAGCGAAAACATGGGACCCGAACAGTATATTGCACTTGCCAAAGCAGTAGCCAAAGAAATTGAAAAAGGTGTTGATGGAATTGTGATAGGACACGGTACCGATACAATGCACCATACAGCAGCGGCTTTGACATTTATGGTACAAAATCCGCCTGTACCTATTGTACTTGTGGGATCGCAACGGTCTTCCGACAGACCGAGTTCGGATGCCGCATTGAACCTTATGCATGCAATGAAAGCCGCGGGCCATTCTGATATTGCCGAAGTGTTGGTTTGTATGTTCGGACCCACTTCCGACGAATACGGTTTGTTGCACAAAGGAACGAGGGTAAGAAAAATGCACTCATCTTACCGTTCTACATTCCGTACAATCGGCGACACACCCGTTGCTATGGTAACAAGGGAAAAAATTACTCAGATAAAACGAAATTACCACCACAGGAGAAAAGATAAAAATGTGAAATTGTTGCCATATTTTGACGACAGGGTTGCAATGGTTTATTATTATCCCGGAATGAAGCCGGATATAATTTACTCGTTGATAGATAACGGCTACAAAGGGATTGTTTTCGTAGGAACAGGTCTCGGACATGTAAATAAAGCTGTATATCCAGCACTCGAAAAAGCCCAAGAAGCAGGCGTACACATGTATATGACCGTTCAAACTTTGTGGGGTTATGTGCAAATGTTCGTTTACGACACCGGTAGGGATATAATGGCACGCGGAGTGATTCCTGCAGGAAATATGTTGCCTGAAGTTGCATATATTAAATTAGGTTGGGCACTCGGACAAACACACGATCCGGAAAAAGTTAAGGAGTTGATGCTTACACCTGTAAATGATGAAATAACTTTGCGTGAACCATACAACGGATATCTTGTTTTTCAAGGCGGAGTGCCTGAAGTAGAAGAGTTTATAAGGAAAATTCATAAATAAAAAATAACAATTACAGCAATGACAACACCAAAAGCACCAATTAAGTTTTTTTCGGGAGAGGCCACAAGGTATTTGGCCGAAAAAATTGTAAAACATTACGGAGCAGAATTAGGTAAATCGACTTTGATGAAATTCAGCGACGGCGAATTTCAACCGTCTTTTGACGAGTCTGTCAGGGGGACAAATGTTTTTATTATTCAATCGACATTTCCACCGACGGATAATCTCATGGAATTGCTATTAATGATTGATGCGGCAAAGCGTGCATCTGCTTACAAGGTAATTGCCGTGATTCCTTATTTCGGATTTGCAAGGCAAGACCGCAAAGACAAACCGAGGGTTTCTATCGGAGCCAAGTTGGTAGCGGATTTGTTGAGTGCGGCAGGAGTTGACAGGATTATGACAATGGACTTGCATGCAGATCAAATTCAAGGATTTTTTAATGTGCCTGTAGATCATTTGTATGCATCTTCGGTTTTTATTCCTTATATTAGGGAATTGGGGTTAGACAATTTGGTAATTGCTTCGCCTGATATGGGGGGCTCAAAAAGAGCCAATGCTTACTCCAGGATTCTGAAGTCGGAAATGGCAATATGTTACAAACACAGGGAAAAAGCCAATGAGGTTTCGGAAATAAGAATTATCGGTGATATAAAAGGCAAAAATGTTATTATCCTCGATGATATGATAGATACAGCGGGAACTATTACAAAAGTTGCCGAAAAAATGATGAATGAAGGAGCTAAATCCGTACGTGCCATAGCTACGCATCCCGTCTTATCTGGTAATGCATACGAGAGGATAAAGAATTCGGCTCTTACAGAGGTAGTTGTAACAGATACTATACCACTCAGAGGAGAATGCGATAAAATAAAAGTGTTAACGGTTTCAAAATTATTTGCAGAAGTAATTAATAAAGTTTACAATTTTATGTCAATTAGTTCAAGTTTTATTATTTAATTCAAGATTTTGTTATAAATTTGCAAAGTAAATAAACCAAAAAAATAAAAAGCCATGAGAAAGATTATTTTAGCAATCATGGGAGTATTTGTTGCAGGAAGTATTTTTGCACAAAAGGCAGAAAGGACTTCTTTGGATTTAAAAGGTGAAACTTTTAAAAAAGCTCCCGAAGTATTAACAAAAGCCCCGGGCGATGTTATTTATTACGAAAACTTTGACGGTAATGCTCTTCCTGCAGGATGGGATACTTTGAGCATTGTAAGTCATTGGGAATTTGGTGCAACAGAAAGCCATTTAGGACAAGCTTACATTACTTATTACACCGATGCAGAACAACCAAAAGATGCATGGTTGATTTCTCCGGAAATTACTATTTCGGATACAGTAGCACATCCTGTGTTGATGTTTGATGTATCTACAAGTTATTATTGGCTTGTTGGTAACAATACCGATGATGTGACTATTGTTGTGTCTACAGATGGTGGTAATACTTGGAATGACACCATTTGGAAAGAAGACGATTCAACATTGGTTGTAAATTCACTTATGCCTTGGCCATATGAAAGCTTTGCTTGGTACACAGCTAAGGTTAATTTGAGTGCATATATAAATCAAACAATAAAAATTGCTTTCCACTACAAATCAAATGACGGTGTTGGTGGACACAATGGTGTAAGCTTCTATATGGACAATTTCCTTGTAAGGGATGATTATACTGAAGATCTTTTTGTAGAAGCTTCATTGCCAATGAGTTATGGTGTTTATTGGTACGGTGTTCAAGCAAAAAATCAAGCTTGGCCTTATACTGTTTTCAGAACACTTAACTTGAACTATGGTGCTACTGATTTGAATACTGTTAACCTTAATGTAACTATAACAGATGAAAACGGAAATGAAGTTTTCAATCAATCAACAAACCAATTTACTTCAGGTGCAACATCATTAGCATCACATGTTAGGGATACTATGGAGATTCAACAAACGTTCCAAGCAGATACAACTGCTGCTCACCAATATACAATTACTTTTACGGCTTCTACAGATCCTGCAGACCAATATGAAGCAAATAACTCTTCATCATGGACATTGGTTATGACAGATACAACTTATGGAAGATCCGGTGAAGTAACAAGTACTTTGAGTGTTGCTGATTATACAGGAGGCGGCAATGGTGATGTGTTAGGAACTATAATGCTTTTGAAGAATGCTGATAAAGCAGGTAAGATAACTTTCTATAATAGTTCAGCATCAACACCAGGAACATCAGTTCAAGCTATTGTTTATGAAATGGATGACCAAGGAAATTGGCTTGAAAAAGTTTCTTCTGATCCTTATGATTTAACAGAAGCTGATACTGCAACTTGGGTATCTATACCTTTAAATCAAGATGGCTTCTCAGAAAATTTAAGTGCACAAAGTTGGTATTTGGTTGCTCTTAAGTTCTATTTCAATCCTGATAATGGAGAAGATATTAGAGTTGGTGTAAAAGACGATTTAGGAGCATTGTATTCTCAAAATGATGACGAAGGTTATAAGAACAGTGTAAATATTTCACTTGGCGGTACTTGGTATTACATTACATCAGGTGTTCCTTCGTTCTTACTTGAATTAGGAGAAAATGGACCAACTAACGGTTTTGTATCTTCAGCAAAAGTAAATACATTCAATGTTTATCCGAATCCTGCTACAACAAATATTTATGTAGAAAACAATACTGGTGCAACAATTAGCATTTACAATCTTGTAGGTGAAAAAGTAATGGAAATTACTAATGCCGACAAGAATGCTGTTGTAGATGTATCTGATTTAAATGCAGGAACCTATATTGTAAAAGTTGTTGAAGGTAACACAGTTAAGACTGCAAAGGTTAATGTTGTTAAGTAATTCACAAACAATTTGCTTAGTTTTAAAAGGCGGCCAATTGGTCGCCTTTTTTTTTAGAAACAGTAAACACTGTAATTTAGGTTTAAAATGATAAAGGTTGGCTACCACAGAATTAAATATCTAACTATTTGATTAATATACGTTTTAAGCATTACATGAATAGATTTAAAATGGCATAAAAAAAGGGTGGAAATTAACCACCCTTTTACCCAAAAAAAATCGAAAAATTATTTATAAAATAGATCTGTCAACTTTATCTTTCGGATATTCTCCGTTTTCAAGTTTTGATTTAAGTGCTGCAAATGCTTTTACTGTATAATCAACGTCTTCCAAAGTATGAACTGCCGTAGGAATAAGTCTGAATAAGATTGTTCCTTTAGGCACAACAGGATAAACAACAATCGAGCAAAATACTTTATAATTTTCTCGCAAGTCCATAATCATGTTTGCAGCTTCAAATTCAGTACCATGCATCATAACAGGTGTAACGGGTGATTGAGTTTTACCGAGGTCGAATCCTGCTTCTTTTAGTCCTCCTTGCAGAGCATTTACAATATCCCAAAGTTTCTTTATGAACTCAGGTTTTGTTCTTATCATTTCCAACCTCTTGATAGCGCCTATAACTATCGGCATCGGGAGAGACTTGCTGAAGATTTGTGACCTCATATTATAACGCAAGTACTCAATAATCTTTTTTTCACCTGCAATGAACGCTCCGACACTTGCCATTGATTTTGCAAATGTTCCGAAATATAAGTCAATACCGTCTTGTACTCCGAAATGTGTTCCCGTTCCACTTCCGTCATGTCCCATTGTACCGAATCCGTGAGCATCGTCAACCAGCAGGCGGAAGTCATATTTCTTTTTGAGTTCTACAATATCTTTCAGCTTCCCGAGGTCTCCTACCATTCCGTAAACGCCTTCGGTAATAACCAAAATTCCACCTTTTCTGTTTAGTTTGGTTATTCGTGTTGCTCTTTTAAGTTGTTTTTCAAGGTCATCAATATCATTATGCTTGTAAACGAACCTTTTACCTATGTGAAGTCGCATTCCGTCTATGATACATGCGTGTGCATCGCTATCGTAAACAATAACATCAAATCTGTCAACAAGAGAATCAATTATTGATACCATACCTTGGTATCCGTAGTTAAGCAGATATGCTGCTTCTTTTCTTTCGAAGTCTGCAAGTGCTTGTTCAAGTTGTTCATGATATTTGGTATGTCCTGTAAGCATTCTTGCTCCCATAGGATATGCCAATCCCCATTCTTTTGCGGCTTCTGCATCAACTTTTCTTATTTCCGGATGATTTGCCAATCCCAAATAATTATTTAAGCTCCAAGTGAGAACTTTTTTTCCGTTGAAATACATCCAAGGAGCAATTTCACCCTCTAATTTCGGAAATGCAAAATATCCGTCCGCTTGGTCTGCATATTGAGCCAAAGGACCTTTGTTCGGTTGTAATTTTTCAAAAATATCCACAGCTTTTCAGTTTTTGGTTTTGTTGGCAAAAATAACATTTTTTTTTCAGGAATTAGTGATTGTATATGTCAATAATAATTGTTGTTATTTTCTTTTATACCTTTGCAATAAACAAGTTTGAGAGATGAAAGATTTTAAGAAAAGGGTTTTGTACATTCTGGTGGTTGCAGGATTTATTCTTTACGGAAATACGGTTTTTAATAAGTATGCACTTGATGATGCTATTGTTATTACAAGCAATAAGTTTACAAAGAAGGGGATAAGTGGGATTAAAGATATTTTGACCACGGAATTTTTTACAGGATTTTTCGGGAAGAAGAAAAACCTTGTGAGTGGCGGAAGGTACAGACCATTATCGGTGGTAACATTTGCAGTTGAGTATGAATTTTTTGGTGAAAATCCTCACATTAGCCATTTTGTTAATGTTGTTTTGTATATTCTTACAGGATATTTATTGTTTTTGGTATTGTTGCAATTATTCCCCGTTGGAGATAGATTGTATTTATCATTACCTGTTATTACTTTGATGTTGTGGTTTTTTCATCCTTTGCATACCGAAGTTGTTGCCAATATAAAAGGGCGTGATGAAATAATGTCGTTAATGTTTTCTCTATTGGCTTTTTATTTGTTTTTTAAGTCTTTTTCAAAAAATAAGATCTTGTTTTTGTCTTTATCTGCATTGTCCCTTTTTTTGGGTTTGATGTCAAAAGAGACGGCAATAGCATTTGTTTTTGTTATTCCTTTTGCCAAATGGCTGTTTGATGATGAAAAAGTAAAAAATCTTATAGTGCCTACTTTGTTTTTACTTGGCGTAAGTATAATTTATTTGATAATCCGTTTTTCGATTGTTGGCTTGCCTACCACAAAGATTCCTGCAGAATTGATGAATAATCCGTTTCTGTATGCAACAGGTATGCAGAAGTTTGCAACAATATTTTTCACATTCCTTGTTTATTTTAAGTTATTATTGTTCCCGCATCCGCTTACTTACGATTATTATCCATATCATATTCACCTTACGGACTTTTCTAATCCGATGGTAATATTTTCTGTTATTTTAAATTTAGCATTGGTAATTATTGCTATTGTTTATCTTAAAAAGAATAAAACCGTTTCGTTTGCTATTATCTTTTATTATTCTACATTTTTCTTGGTGTCCAATCTTTTGTTCCCCGTAGGTGTATTTATGAATGAAAGGTTTATGTTTGTACCTTCCATAGGTTTTGCTATTGCCGCAGCATACTTTTTGTTAAAAATAAAAAATGAAAATCTGATAAAAGGGATTTTAGCGGTTTTTTTACTTCTGTATTCTGTTAAAACCATTTCAAGAAATTTTGATTGGTATGACGATTATACTTTGTTCACCCATGATGTAAAAATTTCTTATGACAGTGCCAAAAGTAATACCTCTGCCGGTGGAGTCATTATTGATAAGTCAAAATCAATTCCCGATCCCGAGAAAAAACATTCAATGCTTTTATTGGCAAAAAAATATTTGCATAGATCCGTAAATATTCACCCGCGATATGTTGATGCCTTACTTTTACTTGGTAATGCTTATTATGAAGA
>JALWKH010000438.1 GCA_026996635.1 Bacteroidales bacterium
ATGAATAACTGAAGAAACTTTCAAGATTGTGTGCCGCCCAGTCAAATTATATTTAATTTTATATTTTTTATATTGACAATGTTCACGTTTTATTTTAAGAAATCTTTGCGCATATTTATTTTTCGTCTTTCTCGGTGTGAACCGCATTTCAAGACTTTTCAGGGAGCCGCTTTCCCCAAGCTGCAAAAATCTCTCCAGAAATCCCGTATCTTCATAACTGTCTCTAATATTGTGATCTGCAATAATCTGAAACTGTCCAAAGCCATATTGATTTACCTGTTGTGTTAACAGTCGATGAAAAAGTGAATAAGACAATAGATAATAATGAGGCAGAATAAAAAAATGTTTGTTTTGGGTTCTATCTTCCAATCGTTCGATAATGCTCGACCATAATTCGCATTCATAACAGGGAATCCCCTTGGACCTTTTTTTGTTGCTGTTCTTAGGGTGATACGTAAACGGGGACTTACCATGCCTGGAACTCAATATATCTGCAAATGGAGGAGAGGTCAGCAACAGGTTTTTTTTCAGATATTTTCGCCACTCCTGCAAATTACATTTGTTGCCGGATGCCAGCAACTCCTGTACATGTTTCGATTTTTTGAGGATTCGATACAGTTCGCTATAACTTTTTAATCCGATCTGGTCCAGTTCTATCGCATAGTCTTTCGGCTCTGCCATTTTGTTTTTTATGGTTTCCGGCCTGTTTAGATAATGCTGCCAGACATAAATAACTTCCGATGTTCCGTTAATATGCAAATGTATTTCAGATAGATTGTTCAACAGATCATTGATTTTGGAATCGCTGACATACGGTTCAACAAGAGATGAAAAACCTAGAATATTGGCACAATTGCTTTTATCAGATTTGTTGCAATGCAACAGTTTGTATGCAACAAAAGGTATGCTGGTAGTCAAGGTAAGAAAATCCTGCCACTCCTGGAATTTTGAATCTCTTACATAAATACCGTTTTCCTTGCAGTCAAGAAAATAGTCCGAAATTGTATCAAGGGCTCGCAAAAATGTATCATTGTAGTTTTCATTGATTACAAGCCTTGCAATCAACTTTTTAATTAGATGATCGGGTATATCCGGCCGAAGAGATCTTGTCTCCTGAAGAAGCTCGGCTTCAACGGTTTTGTGCCGAAAGGGTTTTCCTGCATGGTGCAACTCCAGCAGTCTTTTTGATGTCAGGAATAGGGCAGCCGGCAGAATTTTTATATTTTTTACAGGTGAATTCAAGATATTACTCTAACTGATAACTAGAAAGCAGATCTTTTATTAACTCTTTTCTAGCGCTTGTAAACTGAATTCTTTTCCCTCCATATTGTTCTTTTATGCATGGCCTGAGCAGCTCAATTACTTCTTCGATATTTTCCAGATCCGTTAGTTTTAAATCTTCCTCCTTTGATTTAATGCATTTTTTGACGACCTTGTCAAATTCAGGAATTTGTACATTTTTTATATCTTCCGTTTTCGATTTTCTTTTTGCATGCAGTGCCATGCGACTGAAAATTGTAAAATAGCTAAGTTCCTGCTCAATCATATCGTGAATAGAAAAGCTCTTATCCTGTTTTAAATTGCAATAATAATCCCAGAGAGGGCACAAATACATCATTTCAAATAGAGAGACAGATTCTTTTCTGCTTGCACGTTCAAAGCCTTCACTTTCGAGCAAATAGCTGTAATCCGACTTTCCGATGTTTGCTTTCAGACGATTTTCCATATTGCTTGGGGAAGCAATTATCCAATATGTGTCTCCCATATGCTCTTCACTTTTTCTGAGCAGCGTATTTAAAAAAATATGAATTTGCAAAGCGATGAAATCGCCAACACTCGAAAAATTCTCCTGGTTCTCGGCGGCCTCTTCGATTTTTTTTGAAAACTCCTCCCAGAAGGCATTTATCAACTCCATTGGAGGCATGTACACTTTGCCAGAAAAAGCCTCTTTCCATCTTTTTAAATCATCCATCAGTTCATCACTGCAAACTCCAGACCTTGCCGTTGTCGTGTCAGTCG
>JALWKH010000439.1 GCA_026996635.1 Bacteroidales bacterium
GTATTGATGCCGGTATCTCCGGATTTTACGGATATCCCGGAACTCCATCTACTGAAATAATCGAATATGTTCAAAGATCACCCCAAGCCAAAGAGAGAAACATACACAGGGAATGG
Source organism: Bacteroidales bacterium (assembly GCA_026996635.1). Lineage (GTDB taxonomy): Bacteria > Bacteroidota > Bacteroidia > Bacteroidales > JALTDM01 > JALTDM01. The sequence continues at coordinate 117 of JALWKH010000439.1, forward strand.
TCTGTGAACGAAAAAACCGCAATGGAATCGGCTTTGGGTATGTCTTATGCAGGTAAGCGTGCTATTGTTACTATGAAGCACGTTGGGTTGAATGTAGCGGCTGATGCTTTTGTAAATTCGGCTATCACAGGTGTAAACGGCGGTTTGATTGTTGCAGTTGCTGACGACCCGTCGATGCACTCATCACAAAATGAACAAGATTCACGCTATTACGGAAGGTTTGCTTTCACACCTATGCTCGAACCTTCAAACCAGCAGGAAGCTTACGATATGATTCATTACGGGTTTGACTTGTCAGAAAAATATAAATTGCCACTTTTACTTCGTCTTACCACACGTATTGCACACTCCCGCGGTGGTGTAGAAGTTAAAGATGAAGCCAGACCTGAAAATGAAGTTCGCTTGCCGGACGATCCGGTACAATTCGTTTTATTGCCGAATATAGCAAAAAGAAATTACGAACAACATTTGCTTGCCGAACAACCGGCTTTGATTGAAGAATCTGAAAAATCACCGTTCAACAAATATATTGACGGACCGGACAAATCCGTAGGAATTATTGCTTCCGGAATTGCAGTAAATTATCTTATGGAAAATTGTCAGGAAGGATGTAATCATCCTGTTGTGAAAATCGGGCAATATCCGCTACCGTACAATATGTTGAAAAAACTATTTGATGAAGTTGACTCTGTTCTCGTTTTGGAAGAAGGCTATCCGTTCATTGAAGAACAACTGAGAGGATTTTTCAACACATCTCCGAAACCGATAAAAGGACGCTTGGATGGTACGGTTCCACGAACAGGAGAACTTAATCCTAATATTGTAGCAAAAGCACTCGGCAAAGAAATTGAAGTGGTTTACAGCCCGAACCCGATAGTAAGGTCACGCCCACCGCAATTCTGCGACGGTTGCGGACATATATTCTTCTATAAGGCTTTAAATGATGTTATGGAAAAATACGGCAAAGGAAGGGTATTTGCCGATATAGGTTGTTATACACTGGCAGCACTCAGCCCGTTCAATGCCATAAACTCTTGTGTTGACATGGGTGCTTCCGTAACAATGGCAAAAGGTGCGGCTGATGCCGGATTGCTTCCTTCCGTAGCAGTAATAGGGGATTCAACATTTACCCACTCCGGTATAACAGGTCTTTTGGATGCCGTAAGGGAAAATACCAATATGACACTTTTCATTCTTGACAACAGTGCCGTAGGTATGACAGGCGGGCAACAATCTGCAGCTACAGGTAGGGTTGAAGACATAGTAAAAGGACTTGGCGTTGACCCTGAACACATTAGAGTGGTAAATCCAATACCGAAAGAACATCAAACAATGGTGAAAGTGTTCAGCGAAGAAATAGCTTATCCCGGACTTTCTGTTGTAATCCCGAGAAGGGAATGCGTTCAAACATATATCAGAAGAATAAAAATGCAAAAAAAGGCTAAAGCAGCAAAATAAAAAGTAAACAATCATGAAAACCGACATAATATTAACAGGAGTAGGAGGGCAAGGTATTTTATCGGTAGCGGCTATTATTGCAGCTACAGCTCTCAGAAAAGGTATGTATGTAAAACAATCGGAAGTGCACGGTATGAGCCAAAGAGGCGGTGATGTGCAATCAAACTTGCGTATATCGGACAAACCGATAGCTTCAGACCTTATACCTATGGGCAAGGCCGATATAGTTTTGGGACTTGAGCCGATAGAAGCACTCAGGTATGCACATTATTTGAAAAAAGACGGTTGGCTTATTGCCAATTCAACACCGTACAAAAACATACCCGACTATCCGCCGATTGAAGATGTACTGGCAGAAATAAAAAAGTTCCCGAACCACATAATTCTTGATGCCGATACGGAAGCCAAAAAACTAGGCAGCTCA
>JALWKH010000440.1 GCA_026996635.1 Bacteroidales bacterium
TTAATGCTTCTAAAAAAATCTTTAAAACTTTGTTAATTCCTTCTTTGCCAACCGCAATCTCTGACAAAATTTTTGTAACTTGCTCCTGTGTAAAGTTGAGGTTTTCCATAATAGTTACTTTTTAGTCAATACTAATTTTGATATTGCAAATTTAGGAAACCTCACTTTACACACTTTTCGGGACAGTATCACTTTTTGAGACAGTATCCAAATATTATTATCAATTTAGTTCTGAAAGAGCCAAATTATTCTACACAACAAAAAAGGCCGCCAAAACAGGCGACCTTTTTTATTAAAAACACTTCTCAATTATTTTATTCCTCATCCAAGAACGGATATCTGTAATCCTTCGGAGGCAAGAAGTTTTCTTTAATTGTCCTCACGGAAGTCCATCTTATCAAGTTCAGATAAGAACCAGCCTTGTCGTTGGTACCCGAACCTCTTGCACCGCCAAACGGTTGTTGACCTACAACCGCACCGGTCGGTTTATCATTGATATAGAAGTTACCTGCTGTATTTTCCAACTTCTTAGTCATATATTCAATTGCATACCTGTCTTTTGCAAAGATAGCTCCTGTCAATGCGTAAATTGAAGTATTGTTCAGTATATCGAGTGTTTCATCGAGTTTATCGTCTTCATAAACATAAACAGTAAGAACGGGACCGAACAATTCTTCTTCCATTGTTACATAATGCGGATCAGTTGTAAGGATAATTGTAGGTCTGATAAAATATCCTTCGCTCTTGTCGTAAGTACCGCCGGCAATAATTTCAGCTTCAGCATCTTGCTTAGCCCTTTCGATGTAAGAAACAAGTTTGTCAAACGAAGCTTCGTCAATAACAGCATTTATGAAGTTTGTAAAGTCTTCAGGCGGTCCCATCTTTAGACTTTCGGTTGTAGCCACAAGTTTTTCTTTAATTTGAGGCCACAAGCTCTTAGGTATGTATGCCCTCGAAGCAGCACTACATTTTTGTCCTTGATATTCAAAAGCACCTCTTACCAAGGCTGTTACCACTTCGTCAACATCAGCCGTATTGTGAACAAAAACATAATCTTTACCGCCTGTTTCACCTACAATACGCGGATAAGACCTGTAATTCTTTATGTTTTTACCGATAATTTGCCATACACTTTGGAAAACTGCGGTAGAACCCGTAAAGTGGAATCCTGCAAAATCTTTATGTGAGAAAATAACTTTTGCTGCAGTCGGACCACTTGTAAATACCATATTGATAACACCATCAGGCAAACCTGCTTCCCTGAAAATTTCCATCAATACACTTGCAGAATAAATAGCGGTTTTGGAAGGTTTCCAAACCACAACATTACCCATAAGCGCAGGAGCAGTCGGCAAATTACCTGCAATTGATGTAAAATTAAACGGAGTAAGTGCAAATACAAAACCTTCAAGAGGCCTGTATTCCAACCTATTCCAAGTCATAGGAGCGGATTCGGGCTGTCCTTGATAAATTTCAGCCATATATTGAACATTAAACCTGAAAAAGTCCGCAAGTTCGCAAGCTGCATCAATTTCTGCCTGGAATGGATTTTTTGATTGTCCAACCATTGTAGCCGCATTAATCTTATACCTGTATGGTCCTGAAATTAAATCAGCCATTTTCAGGAAAATAGAAGCTCTTTGTTCCCAACTCATTGCCGCCCACTCTTCTTTTGCAGCTAATGCGGCGTCTATAGCAGCTTTTACTTCATCTTCTCCACCTTGATAATAATGACCTATAGTTTTTTTGAGGTTGTGAGGAGGATGTATGGATATTTTCTTATCTGTTTTTACTTCTTTACCGCCAATTACCATCGGTATTTCCTTTTCGGCAGCATAAACATCTTCTATAGCTTTTTTCAACAATTCCCTTTCCTTTGTTCCCGGTGCATAACTGTAAACCGGTTCATTTTTAGCTATGGGAACTTTAAATAATGCGTTTGTCATAATTTATTGATTTTTAAGGTTAAACAATTTTACTTGCAAACAAAG
>JALWKH010000441.1 GCA_026996635.1 Bacteroidales bacterium
GAATACGGAATTGAACCCGCAGCAGCAGCTGTAGCAGTAGCAGCACCTGCAGGTGGTGCAGAAGGTGGTGCAGCTGAAAAAACAGAATTTGATGTTATATTGAATTCAGCAGGTGGTGCAAAACTTCAAGTAGTTAAGGTTGTAAAAGAAATCACAGGATTAGGTCTTAAGGAAGCTAAAGCTCTTGTTGACGAAGCTCCTAAGGCTGTTAAAGAAAAAGTTTCTAAAGACGAAGCTGAAGCAATTAAAGCTAAGTTGGAAGAAGCAGGTGCTGAAGTTGAAATTAAGTAAGTCTGAACTCAGACTTTCAAACATCAGCAATTTAAGTAACACGGGTGCTCTGTGTAGTGCCTGTGTTACTTATTGTTATTTGAAATATTTTTTAAAAAGTTCTATTAAATAAATTACGGCACAAGAGCCGTATTTCAAATATATATAAAGTTCTTAATTTTTAAATAATTTACAAATATGTCCTCAAAAAAAAGAATCAGTTTTGCCTCAACGGAAAAAATTTTGGATTATCCTGATTTTTTGGAAGTACAATTGAAATCGTTTCAAGATTTTTTCCAATTAGAGACAACACCAAATAAAAGAAAAGAAGAAGGATTATATAAGGTTTTTAAAGAAAATTTTCCCATTTCCGATACTAGAAATAACTTTGTATTGGAATTCATAGATTATTTTATCGACCCGCCTAATTATTCTATGGAAGAATGCGTTGACCGCGGTCTTACCTATAGTGTACCTCTCAAAGCAAAACTTAAACTTTATTGTACAGATCCTAAACACGAAGATTTTGAAACTGTTGTTCAAGACGTATATCTTGGCAACATTCCGTATATGACACCCCGTGGAACTTTTATTATAAACGGTGCAGAAAGAGTTGTTGTATCGCAGTTACATAGATCCCCGGGTGTATTTTTCGGACAAAGTATCCACCCGAACGGAACGAAATTATATTCTGCCAGAATTATACCTTTTAAAGGTTCTTGGATTGAATTTACTACCGATGTAAACAATGTAATGTATGCTTACATCGACAGAAAGAAAAAATTACCCGTTACAACACTTTTAAGAGCTTTAGGTTTTGAAAAAGATAAAGATATTCTTGAAATATTTAACCTGGCAGAAGAAATAAAAGCAACCAAATCAGAACTTAAAAAAGCTATCGGTAAAAAACTTGCAGGTAGAGTTGTAAAAACTTGGTTGGAAGACTTTGTTGATGAAGATACCGGTGAAGTTGTATCTTTGGAAAGAAACGAAATTATTATAGAAAGAGAAACTATTCTCGAAGAAGAACATATTGACACAATATTGAAGTCAGGTGTTGAAACTATTCTTATTCACAAGGATCAAGGGGATACAACACACGATTATTCGATAATATACAACACTTTACAAAAAGACCCGACAAACTCTGAAAAAGAAGCAGTTGTTCACATTTACAGACAACTCAGAAGTTCTGAACCACCTGACGAAAATCAAGCAAGAGAAGTATTCAACAGGCTGTTCTTCTCTGAAAAAAGGTATGACCTCGGAGAAGTCGGCCGTTATAAAATAAACAAAAAACTCAAACTGGATGTTCCCGGTGATATAAGGATTCTTACGAAAGAGGACATAATTCAAATCATTAAGTATTTAATAGAACTTGTAAACTCCAGAAAAGACGTTGATGATATTGACCACTTGAGCAACAGGCGTGTAAGGACTGTAGGGGAACAATTGGCGAACCAATTTGGTGTTGGTCTTGCAAGAATGGCAAGAACCATCAGGGAAAAAATGAATGTTCGTGACAATGAAGTGTTTACACCTGTTGACCTGATAAACCCCAAAACTTTATCATCTGTCATCAACAGCTTTTTCGCAACAAACCAGCTCTCTCAATTTATGGATCAAACCAACCCGCTTTCTGAAATCACTCACAAGCGTAGGATGTCTGCATTAGGTCCGGGTGGTTTAACAAGAGAAAGAGCAGGTTTCGAAGTTCGTG
>JALWKH010000442.1:0-662 GCA_026996635.1 Bacteroidales bacterium
CCTTTTGATCCCGAGGAAGTGCTAAAGGTTGGTTCTATGGAAGAAGTCTCTACGTCGGGAAATTGGGAATAGTTGTGTTTTCTTAAAAAATGACTGTTTTAGAAGTAAAAGATAAAACTTTTTCAAAAGATAAATTTAAAGATTACCACTTGGTCATAAAGCCGGGTGGTAATTTTTTTTATGCCGCTTTTTATGATTTGAGTGCCAAGAAGTTGATTTATTTTTTTAAGTCAGACGAATTTGATTTAGATAAGTTTCTGGCGGAAAACGGAAATGTAAAAAAGGCTCATTTACTTGTTGATACAAGGCGGAATACTGTTTTACCGCTTTCGTATTTTGACGAGGACAAAACAGATGTTTTGTTTGATTTTGTTTTTGGTGATGGTGAATCGGATAAGGCAAATTTGCAACATGACAGGTTATTGTTTGATTCTATTGTGAATGTTTATGATGCCGAATTTTATGTGCAGGACAATGTGAATATTGTGAGCGAATTTTCGGTTTATTGTGATGTTGCCGTTTCTACATACAAATCGGGTAGTCGTAAGCCTCTAATTTATATTGTGTTGAGGGACGGATTTTTTTATTTGTATGTTGTGGACGAAAACAAGCTGCAGATTGCAAACGCGCTGATTTTTAAGAGTATAAATGATGTTTTGTAT
>JALWKH010000442.1:672-1984 GCA_026996635.1 Bacteroidales bacterium
GACAAATATTCTCTTGCCAAAGACGAGGTGGAAGTTTATTTGGTGCCGGGCAGGGATAAAATTTTTGCAAACAGTTTGGTGGAGAAGGCAAAAGAAGGTGGTGTGAAAGTTTTTGTGATGAATGAAATTCAGAAAACTTTTTTGTCTTACAAGTTGAATACGGTTGATACTGCGGATTTGTACGATTTTTATACTTTTTTGATCATTGAGAATAATAGGCGGTAAATATTCGGGCAAAATAATAAAAGATCCTAAAGGATTCAACAGCCGTATCACTACAGATATGGCAAAGGAGGCTTTGTTCAATATGTTGGACAGCAATTTTTATTTTGAGGATTTGACTGTTGTGGATATGTTCGGTGGATCGGGTAATATTTCGTATGAATTCCTATCCAGGGGAGTGGCAAAATTGTATGTTATTGAAAAAGATTTTAAGAATTTCCGTTTTATTTCTTCCAATATAAAGCAACTTGCAGACAAGGAAAGCTACTGTTTGATAAAGGGTGATTGTTTCAAAAAGATACCTGCACTTGCCGGTGATGGTGTAAAGGCTGATTTGGTGTTTGCAGATCCGCCATTTGCCGCAAAGTTCATTGAAACCATACCTGATTTTGTCTTTGAATCTGGCATATTGAAAGATGACGGATGGCTGATTTTAGAGCACGACAAAAGAAACGACTTTTCTAAACACCCGCTGCTGAAAGACAAAAGGAAATACGGCGGAGTTTTGTTTTCTATTTTTTACAAGTAGTGTCTTATTGTTGCTATTGATTTATTAGGTTAATAACCAGACTGTCTCCACTTGAAATTTTAATTAGTCCTTTATTTTTAACAAATATTGCTGTATCTTTTCCTAGATTTATATAATAAGATTCATTATTCCTATAAGTTTTTAAGTTATCTTCGTAAATACTTATATAAAAATCTTTAAATTCAGCTGTAATTGAATTCTCCAAATTAGAAATTGTTAAATGAATTTCTTGCTTTATTGAGTCTATTGTAATTAAGCCTATATGAGCTTCATCTATACACATTCCAAAATAAGAATGATGTAGCCATCTGGATTTATGCTCAACATACATTTCCAGCGTATCCGTATCATTTATTGTATAGGTAAAATGTTGATTTTCCGTATATGAATTGTAAATATTTTCCTGAATATCTGTAAATCTGCTTTTTTTACAGCAAGATGAAAGAATAAATGGTACTATTAACAATAATAAAACCAATAATAGCCTTATCCGTTTCATTTTTATTTGAATTTATGTGCAAAATAATTAAAAATTTTTAAATAGCAAAAAATATAGAAATG
>JALWKH010000443.1 GCA_026996635.1 Bacteroidales bacterium
TCTATATATTTATTTAATTCTTCAACAGAACTGCTGAAATCAAAAGCATCATTCACCAAATAGTATTTTTCCGGATCATAAACATATTTATATGCATATTTCGCCAACTTCAACCTAGACTGTTCAAAATCAATTTGCTTCAATATCAGGTACAGCTGCGAACTGGAAACACAATTGTTCCTAATAAATTGCTTTGCCACAGTCATTTTTGTATCATCAAAAGATTTTTCTTCCAAAGTTTTTAAAAAAGCATTAAACTCGACAACAGGAACAGGATGTGGACAATTACCGGTAAATACGGGTTCCGGAGGTGGGGGAGGTACATTATTTACTTGAGTAGCAGCATCACTGCCGTTTGAGGTATTTTGCACATAAGTTTGATTATTAGTTTGATTCATATTTATATTAATGTATATGTCTTTATTCCCTGTCGAATTATCAGGAGTACTTGCTTGTGATACAGGCTGTGGCATCGTAAACAAATCAGGATGGTCCTTCAAAAATGCTTCGGAATAAGCGCCATAAAAATCCAGAAAATAGCTATTCCCGTCTTTTACCAACCAATAATCGTATAAAGTATTAGCCTCAGGTAAATCCAACCTCACTTTAATATTTCCATGCCACCCGGGAATTTTTAATGATACATTATGCACACCTACGGGAATCTTATCTACACTTACATTTGTTAAAGGCCTGTTATTTATCCTGGTTCCATTCATAAACAAATAAAACGGTGTGCCGTCAAAGGATGACACTGATAATTTTACTTGTGCAAAACTTTCTACACCCAAAAACAATGCAACAATCAATATTAAAGCCTTAGTTTTCATAATCTCGTTTATTAATGACAGTTTTTTCCGCTTAGTTTACATTCTTCATGACGGGGACATTTTATTCCCTTATTTCTTAAAAACTTATTGCCTCCAATAGATGTATTAGGAAACTTTCCGGTTTTGTTTAAAATTAATTTTGAAAAAAGGATTTTAACGGAAAACAAAAAAACCGAGATGGCAACAAAACCTATAGTCAATAAAAAAATTTTCAAAAACATTACTATTCCTCCTCAAATTCAATTATATCAGAATCATTTTGTTTAGGCTTCTGCTTGTAAACAACAGTATCTTCATCTGGGTTGTATTTCTCTCCTGCACCTTCATTAAACATTTTCTTTCCTGCTTTATTTACAAACAAAATCAATAAAAACCGCACAAAATATTTAAACAAAAAATACAGCCCTAAAATAAGGGCTGTATAATATAAAAACCTTAACATTTATCAATATGATATAATTTTTATTTGCTTTGTAAATTTTTCATTACCTGCTTTGAGTACATATACTCCCTTATTCAAACTTCCCGAATAAATCTCATCAAAATCAACAATAGCACTTCCATTAACATTGTATAATGTATGAGTACCTATTACTTCACCAAGTGAATTCACAAGCTCAAATTTAACATTCATATTGTTTGTAGTAGTTACTTTTATCCTTGAATCTTCTTCAATAGGATTTGGGAAAATCATTATGCTCAAACCGTTATTTTTCATCATATCTACATAAGATGCAGGAGAATAAGAAATTTTCCAACCACCTCCAATTTCATTATCGCCATCAGTAATAAATCTAACTGTAGCTTTACCTGAAGGTATCAAGTAAGAAGTCGGAATTGAATCACCTGTTAATTTAGTTATCAGATCAGAAGTTCCCAAACCGTTATATATCTGTAAATAATCACTGGTCTCACCGGTTGGAAGATTCCACTCATCAAATGTTAACAACAAAGCATCATTAGTTGTATTTATATACCATTTACAATATGTGCTAGGATTATAATCACAAGTATTACTTCCGTCATCAAAAGTTCCTTGTGGATCAGTGAGTGTATCTGTAGCACAATTTTTCACAGAGTAAGTAGCAAACCAACCTTCTCCAGTTCCGCTGCCATCTGTAACAAATTCCAATAACATACCATCGGGATTAGTATTCTTAAAAATGTCAAACTCTGAAGGAGGATTCGCACCCGTCAAAGTTGCAATAACAGAAGAAGAAGTAGTTATTCCATCATAAATAATAACCTGATCATTTGCATCCAAATCAAATTGTGGAAACTTCAATGTTATATATTTACCACACTCCGGTTGTATTTTAGTAAAACAATCCCAATTATTTGAGTATGGTTGATTGCCGCTTCCATCTTCAAAAGAACCTTCAAAACCTGTAATCTCCCTAGTTGAGCATCCTACAGGATAATCAGATCTTGGATAAATATTTATTACAGCCTTAAAATCTGAGTCAAAAGTATATCCTCCTGCAGTAAGATCATCTAAGTCATAAAAACCATTATAGGCTCCACCCCATCCCCAATTCATATGAAAGTATGTATCTTGATATCCGTCACAATTCCATGCGTGTCCGCCTGCAGTCTGACTCATCCCGGAATAAACCATTGGCCATTTATTATCCAATTGGTTTTGTAATAATGCAATCCAATCAGTTGTAGAATAATCACTTCTTTGAACTAATGTTACATCAGAAGAATATTTAAAATTATTTTTCAATGCTCCAGGAACAAATTCAGTATATGTTCCCGAACCATCCGGACCCCAATGCATATTTACTGCAACACCCACATCAAACAACAAATCAGATAAATAATGATTATACCTTGATGCAGACAAAGGCATATTTTCCCACTTAAAAGTTTCTTGGGAAAAATCAACGGTAAATGTTCCGTATCCGCCGTTATAAGAATTATAACTGGTTACGCTACCCTCTCCCGATTCAGGGTAATTATAATACTTCATCACCATTGATGTAGACAAAGCTACACACCCCACCAGTGCATGACCATCATCCCCTTCTGCATCGACAGGACATGAAGTGTTGTAATATTTCCCCTGATTCCAATTAGTTAAAATTAAAGGAGCAACATTTTTAATACTTTTACTTTTTGCTTTTTCAGCAATTTGTTCAGGAGTAGCATTTATATACCAATCCCAAAGTTTTTTCACAAATTCCGGTTGCTTAACTTTATTTAATTCCGCTTTCTTAATTATATCTACATAATTGTCCAAAAAGAATTTTACATTCTTCGGAATTTTTTCAGAATACGAATCTTCAAAAGAATAAGCCAATACAGGTTTTACCAAATCACTTGATGCAACAATTATAAATCCGTGATCTTTTATATGATATATTTGAAAAGCTATCCCGTAATTATTTTTTGATTTTTCATAAATAAAAATATTAGGATTGCCAACAATTTGAATATCATCATATTTAATATCTTCTCCTGCTAAAATTGCTTTTTCATAATAAGCTTTTTTGGCGACAATATCCCGAATATCTTCAGGCACTCCATCGGAATATGAATAAAATGCCATAAAAAACAAAACCAGAAGTAAAAGTAAACTTTTTGCTCTCATAAATTATAGTTTTTAATGTCAATTACAAATGTAACAAATTTTTGGTTGCATATTTTAACAAGCCAAGAAAAAATTACTTAATTTTGTTACAGAAATATAAAAATACCTAAAAGTAATGACTAAAATAATTGGCGAAGGGTTGACTTTCGATGACGTTTTATTGGTACCGGCTTTTTCAGAAGTTTTACCTAGAGATGTGAAAACCAACACTTTATTCTCTAAAAAAATTGAATTAAATATTCCTATTGTTTCGGCTGCAATGGATACTGTTACCGAAGCAAAATTGGCTATTGCAATAGCCAGAGAAGGCGGAATAGGTGTTATTCATAAAAACATGTCCATTGACAGACAAGCAAAAGAAGTAAAAAAAGTTAAACGTGCCGAGAACGGAATGATATACGACCCTGTAACAATAAATCCCGAGGGAACAGTCGGTCAAGCCTTAAAAATGATGGCAGAACACAAAATCGGCGGCATCCCCGTAGTAGATAAAGGAAAAAAACTCATAGGTATTGTTACAAACCGTGATTTGCGTTTCGAAGAAAATATGAACCGCCCCGTTAAAGAGGTAATGACATCAGATAACCTGATAACAATTGACCAACAAATTAATCTTGAAAAAGCAAAAGAAATACTCCAAAAGCACAAAATAGAAAAACTTCCTGTAGTTGATGACAACGGAAAACTTATAGGACTCATAACATTTAAAGACATAACAAAAGCACAAGACAAACCCAATGCTTGTAAAGATGAAAGAGGCAGACTTAGAGTTGCTGCTGCAGTAGGAATTGCTTCTGACACATTGGAAAGAGTTGAAGCATTGGTAAAAGCAGAAGTAGATGCAATAATAATAGATACAGCACACGGGCACTCAGCAAAAGTAATAGAAATGCTGCATGATGTAAAAAAGGCATATCCGGATTTACAAGTTATTGTTGGTAATATCGCCACAGGTCAAGCAGCAATAGATTTGTATAATGCAGGAGCAGATGCCGTTAAAGTAGGGATTGGTCCGGGATCAATTTGTACAACTCGTGTAGTGGCAGGTGTCGGAGTACCACAACTTTCCGCAATTATGGAAGTAGCCAAAGCACTTGAAGGTAAAGATATACCAATAATTGCAGATGGTGGAATAAGGTATTCGGGAGATATAGTAAAAGCTATAGCAGCAGGAGCTGACAGCATTATGGCAGGATCATTATTTGCCGGTGTTGAAGAATCTCCGGGCGATACAATAATATATCAGGGTAGAAAATTTAAAACATATCGAGGAATGGGTTCTTTGGAAGCCATGCAAAAAGGTTCTAAAGACAGATACTTTCAAGATATTGAAGAAGATATAAAAAAATTAGTTCCAGAAGGAATAAGCGGACGAGTACCCTATAAAGGAACTTTATCTGAAGTCGTTTATCAACTTATTGGAGGACTTAGAGCGGGAATGGGATATTGCGGGACACCCGACATACAAAGTTTGAAAGAAAACGGAAAATTTGTTAAAATATCCGTGGCAGGACAAATAGAAAGTCATCCTCACGACATAACAATAACAAGCGAGTCTCCAAATTACACAAGATAAGCAACTAAATATGATCATAAATCGTCTTAGTATCACAAAACTTTATAAACATGAAAAAAATTAAATTAGTTCTGTTGGCAGCTTTAATGGTGGTATCATCATTATTGGTAAATGGTCAAATTGTAGATAAAACAAAACCCATTAGTTTTAACAAGGCTGCCTTTCTGAAGCATAAAGTGCAAATTTATTCCTTACCGAAGTTCGACGTTAACAAGTTAATAGCTGAAGACAAAGCAAATGAAAATAAAGCTAAACCATACCGTTTTGCTAAAGAATTTAACATATATATCACACCGTGGATTGCAGGAACATGGGACACACTCCCGAATGGAGATAAAGTCTGGCGTATTACTTTTCGTTCCAATGGAGCTTATAGTTTACACTTTCTAATCAATCCATTTTATCTGCCTGATGGAGCTAAACTCTATTTTTACAACAAAGACAAATCATATGTATTTGGTGCAATAACATCACGCAATAATAAAAAATCCGGACATCTCCCTATAAACCTTATACCCGGAGACGAAGTTACTGCAGAATTATATGTACCTTTTTATGTAAACCCGAAAGACATTAAACTTACATTTACAAAAGTTTACCACGCATACAAAAATGTAGTTGGTTGGGTAATGGGAACTAAGGACAGCCAATTCGGGGCTTCAGGAAGTTGTAATGTCGATGTTGTATGTCCTGAAAATGCAGGTTGGGAAAACGAAACCAACTCTGTAGTAAGAATTGTTTTAGGTGGGGGATTGTGTAGTGGTGCATTATTAAACAATACTGCACAAGACGGGACACCCTACGTGTTAACAGCAAACCATTGCATAGGAGAACCTTATGCCAACTGGATATTTAACTTCAAATATCAGGTAGATCAATGTGGAAGTACAACAGACCCCTATCCAAACTTTAACGATATTCCGTCTATTTCCGGTTCAGAACTTAGAGCAACAGCCGGAGATGGTGAATCAGGAGATCAAGACACCCTTGATTTCTGCTTAGTTGAAATGAGTACAATTCCACCCGCTTCATATAACCCTTATTACGCAGGTTGGGATCATAGTGGTAATGTCCCCAACAGTGCCAGAGGAATACACCATCCATCAGGTGATGTAAAAAAATTCTGCATAGAAAATGACCCGTTAACTGTTGCATCATATCCGGGATACGACGCAAATACTCACTGGAGAATAGCACAATGGGATTTGGGTGTAACAGAACCCGGTTCATCAGGATCTCCATTATTTGACAATGAAACCCACAGGGTAATCGGAGACCTTACGGGAGGACAAGCAGATTGTAGCAATCCGATAAACGATTATTACGAAATGTTTTCACATTCATGGGATGATTATCCTGCACCTCAAACACAATTGAAGCATTGGCTCGACCCGACTAACTCAGGAGTTGAATATATTGACGGATATGACCCATACAACAGTTCCGGACTCACTGCAAACTTTACAGCCAGCCCAACAACTGTACCGGTAGGAGCAACTGTAACTTTTACGGACCAATCTACTCCTGTTGATTCAATAGTCTCTTGGCAATGGGATTTCGGCGGAACTGCAGCATCTCCATCAACATCAACCAGCCAAGGACCGATAAATGTAACATACAATGCTCCGGGCACTTATACCATTACATTAATTGTAAGCAACGGAACCGATTATGACACATTAGTAAGACCGGACTATATTACAGTCACAGACACAACAAATACAAACAACCTTGACGCAGATTTCACTGCATCTGCAACTACGATATTCGTAGGACAATCAGTTAATTTTACCGATGCATCATCAGGAAATCCTACCTCATGGAGTTGGACATTCCAAGGAGGTTCCCCATCAACTTCAACAGACCAAAACCCGACAGGTATTACTTACAATACAGCAGGAGATTACACGGTAAGTCTGACAATTAGCGATGGAACTAACAGCGATACAGAAACAAAAAACGAATATATTCATGTAGTAGACTCAAATGCTCTAATTGTTGACTTTAACGCTTCACAAACCACAATTTTACAGGGAACTTCAATAGATTTCAATGCATATACAGTAGCAAATGGCCCTGCAACATCTTGGCAATGGACATTTTACGGAGCAACTCCAAATACTTCAACAGACCAAAACCCGACAGGTATTACTTACAATACTGTAGGAACATTTTCAGTTAAGTTGGTAGCTTCTGACGGAACATACACAGACGAAGTTGTAAAAGATAATTATATTACGGTAGTAGATCCCAATACAGCAGTTGTTGCAGATTTTGTTGCCGATTATACAAATATTTCACCTGGAACATCTATTAACTTTACTAATTTAACAACGGGGCTGGTTGATTCCGTAAGATGGTATTTTTACGGAGCAACACCAAACACAAGTTCGGATAATGACCCATCCGGCATTACTTATTCTGCTTTAGGACAATATGATGTTATGTTGATTGCTTATGGTCCATTAGGTAATGATACAGCATATAAAGAAAATTACATACATGTAATAGACCCCGGGGATATGGGAGAAATTAATGTTGATTTCCATGCAATTACACCACGACTAATTGTTCAAGGTGGTTCGGTAAGTTATGAAGATTTATCTACAGGCAACCCCATTAATTTTGAATGGACTTTTGAAGGTGGAAATCCGGCAACATCTAATTTACAAAACCCACAAGGAATTATATACTCCATACCGGGAATTTATGATGTTACTCTTGCAGCAAGTAACAATATAAGCAGCGACACATTAACAAAAACAAGTTATGTGGTTGTAACTTCACAAATTTGGCCGGATCCTCACGGATATTGTGATACAATAACAAATGTAGCTTATAATGAAATACCATACAGTTACAGACATTTAACGCAAACATGGGGATATGTGCCAGGACATAACGGGTTCTACACTTCAGCTTATGCGGATAAGTTCTTAAATTATATGTTTGATAATGTAAGAGCAATTATAATTCCTGTAGCAAAAGCTTATGCAAACTCTAATAATGCCAAAGTAAGATTCTCTGTTTGGGATATTGATGATAACGGCAGACCGGGAGAATTGTTAGGGTATAAAGATGTATCTATGTCAACCTTTAATCCCAATATGTACACTGCTATTGAATTTGATGAACCAATTGATGTTAATTCACAATTCTTTGTAGGTTATCAGTTATTCTATAACTCCCCACAAGACACATTTGTGACTTATATGGGACCAAACAGAGGAATTGGAGGTACAAACACAATGTATATCGAACAAGCAGGGTCTTGGAAGACTCCAAGCGAATTGCTGTTAGACACACTCAATACCTCATTAGTTATTAAAGTTGTGGGATGTGTAATAAACACGGAAGAAGTTGATTTGGATAAATACATTAACATTTATCCTAATCCTGTTAAAGACATCTTATACATTGATTTTGGTGAAATTTATGCTAAAGATGCCCAAATAACTTTAATGGATGCAACAGGTAGAACATTAAATGTAAAAACAGTAAAAGAAGTTAATCGTGCTTATTTGGACATGACAAACTTATCAAACGGAGTGTATATGGTACAAATTAACCTACACGGTAATAATATCATCAAGAAAGTGACTTTGGTAAAATAAATCAGGAAAACCTTTGTAGTTCAAAAACGACTGTCAATTTTAGGCAGTCGTTTTTTTTAGGCACATTCAGCAGCAGCCTAACTTATTGTGTATTAGTTAAATAATTCGTATCTTTGTACAATAAAAAACCCCGAAAAGCGGCATTTAGCCACAAAATCGGGGTTTTACTATTAACAC
>JALWKH010000444.1 GCA_026996635.1 Bacteroidales bacterium
ACCCTCAGGTAAGAATTATGGTTTGAATGTGAAGGCAGACGGATATTTGTTCCATTCCGAAAACTTTAACATTCCGAAGGCAACCGGATACCAAGAAATTATAAAGGATATTGCTTTGAACAAACTTCAAGTTGGTTCTAAGGTTGTGCTTAAGAACATTTTCTTCGATTACGCAAAAGCAACCTTAAGACCTGAATCATATGCCGAATTGGACAGGTTGGTTAAACTCTTGAAAGACCATCCGAACATTAAGATAGAAGTTTCCGGTCATACTGACAACCGTGGTTCTTTGAAAACAAATATGAGATTGTCAACTGCAAGAGCAAAGGCAGTTGCTGACTATTTGATTGGTCACGGTATTTCGGCAGACAGAATAACATATAAGGGTTATGCATATTTCCAACCTATTGCATCCAATGATACCGAAGAAGGAAGACAACAAAACAGACGTGTCGAATTTAAGGTTATAAGTAATAAATAAATTGCGGTTGGATTTTTCAAAATTGACGGTCCGTCGTTGTGGCGGATCGTCTTTTTTGTTTATAGTCAAGGATTTAACCTTAAACAATTGTAATTTTTTTTGTTAAAAGGATGTATGAAGTTAAAAAATAGTTAATTTTGTGCGATTTTTCAGCTTTATGATGAAGTACAGTGATTTTGACATAGAAATTGAAGGGAGGAAAAACGGGAGTTACAAGTTTACTTATGAGTTGGAAGATGATTTTTTTGTTCTTTTTGAAAAGGCGTTGATTGATCACGGGCACTTGTCCGTTGATTTGGAGATGGTTAAGAAGAATAAGTTGTACGAATTTATTTATCACATCGAAGGGGAGGTAGAATTGGTTTGCGATCGTTGCTTGGGTAAATTTATGCATCCCGTTAAAATTGATGCTGTTCAGATTGTTAAGGTTGGTGATGAATTTAAGGATATTGATGAGCGTACTGTAATGGTACCTGAATCAAAGAAGAGTATAAATGTTGCTCAGTGGTTGTATGAGGATGCGGCATTGACGATTCCTTATAAAAAAGTACATCCTTTGGATGAAAACGGAAACAGTACTTGCAATCACGAAATGTTAGATATTTTGGAAAGATATACTATAAGTGACAAAGAAGAAATAAAAACCGATCCCAGATGGGATGCACTGAAAGGTTTATTAAATAAATAAAATTGTTTAACCGATAAAAACGAAGAGTTATGGCACATCCTAAACACAAAATCTCAAAAGCAAGAAGAGACAAAAGAAGGACACATTACAAAGCAAAAAAGCCTACTATATCTTTTGACCAAACAACAGGAGAAGCTCATCTTAGACATAGAGCCCACTGGTACGAAGGTAATTTGTACTACAAAGGGCAAATTATCATTTCTAAAGATGAAGCATAATCCATTGTTTAACTAAAAAGATTATTATGAGGATAGGTGTAGATGTTCAAGGTGGGGATTTTGCACCTCAAGCTGTGCTTGACGGTGTAAAATTGTTCCTCACCGAGAATGACAAAGCCGCCGAAACAACGCTTTATTTGTTTGGTAACAAAGAAATTATTGACAATTACATTGCCGAAAATAATCTCGGTGGATATAATTTGGTGGTAGTAGCATCGGAGAATGATATAGAAATGGCTGAAAGCCCTACCCGTGCTATCGCTACAAAACGTAAATCTTCAATTGTTCAAGGTATTGTTTATCACCAACAAGGCGAAATAGATGCTTTTTTGAGTGCAGGTAACACAGGGGCTTTGCTTGCCGGCGTAATGAGTACCGTAAAGCCGATTAGTGGCATTCTCCGTCCGTGTATTTCCAGTCCTATGCCTAAGTTTGACGGAACGTATGGTGTCCTGTTGGATGTAGGGCTTAATGCCGATTGCAAACCGGAATATTTAGAGCAATTTGCTATTCTCGGTTCTATTTATGCGAGAGAGGTACAGCATATTGAAAATCCGAAAGTTGCTTTGTTGAATATCGGTGAAGAGCCCGAAAAAGGTAACTTGTTGACAAAGGCTACATACAAATTATTAAAGGAAAATCCCCACATTAATTTTATTGGTAATTTGGAGCCTAATTACCTGTTTTGCAAACACGAAGCAGATGTTATCGTAAGTGATGGTTTCACAGGTAATATCGCGTTAAAAGAAGCCGAATCAATTTACAAGTTGATAAAACAACGCGGGGTAAAGGATGATTTCTTTGAAATTTTCAATTATGAAAATTACGGCGGCACTTCGATTTTAGGTATTGATGCAACTGTACTTATCGGACACGGTCATTCAAGCCCGGTTGCAATAAAAAATTTAATTTTACATGCAATAGAGATTGCCGAATCGCATGTGAGAGAAAGTTTTAAAGAATTTTTTGCTAATGCAGCAAACTAAAGCAGTAATAACAGGCGTAGGTTCATTCCTTCCGGAATACAGACTTACCAACGATGAGTTGTCCCGACTTGTCGAAACTTCCGATGAGTGGATAATGACCCGTATAGGTATTAAAGAAAGGCGGATAATGAAAGATAAAGATAAAGCTTCCGCCTATATGGGTGCTAAGGCTGTAGAACAACTTCTTGTAAAGACCAATACCCCCCCGGGTGATGTTGATTTATTGATTTGTGCGACAGTTACACCAGATATGGTTTTCCCGGCAACAGCTAACATTATTAGTGATATGCTGGGGATTAAAAATGCTTTTAGTTTTGATATAAATGCCGGTTGTTCAGGATTCCTTTTTGCACTTACCACTGCTGCCAAATATATTGAAACGGGTTTTGTTAAAAAGGCAATTGTTGTTGGTGCAGAAAAAATGTCAACAATTGTTGATTATACAGACAGGACTGTTTGTCCGATTTTCGGAGATGGTGCAGCGGCAGTTATGGTAGAACCTACTACCGAAGATGGTATCGGTATTATAGATTCAAAGCTTCAAGTGGACGGAATAGGTCGTAAATGGCTACATCAAAAAGCCGGAGGATCTTTAAATCCGCCTACTCATGATACGATTGATGCACGCTGGCATTATATTTATCAGGAAGGACAACCTGTTTTTAAGTATGCAGTTTCCAATATGGCAGACGTATCTGCCGAAATGATGAAAAGACATAATATTTCTCCGGAAGAACTTGCTTGGCTGGTTCCGCATCAAGCAAATTTGAGAATAATAGATGCTACTGCCCGAAGAATGGGAATCGGAATGGACAAAGTAATGGTAAATATACATAAATACGGAAATACCACAGCAGCAACTATTCCCCTGTTATTGGCGGAATGGGAACCGAAATTGAAAAAGGGGGATAAGTTGATTTTTGCGGCATTCGGAGCAGGATTTACCTGGGGTGCAATGTATGTGGTATGGGGTTATGATTCAAAATAAGTTAGAAATCAAAAAAATCAATATTATGGATTACAAAAAGTTACAACAATTTATTGACGCGGTTGTGAAAACAGGAGCAGCCGAGGTCATTGTTGAATCCGAAGACATGAAAATTACGATAAGAACACAGTTGCCGGCTAATGCCGTAGCAGCTACACAAGTTATTGCACAACCTGCAGTTGCTCCGCAACCACAAGCTGCAGCACCGGTTCAAGCACCTGCGGAAACCAAAGAAGAAACTGCTGAAATTGACGAATCGAAATATCATGTTGTAAAATCACCTATGGTAGGAACTTTTTACAGGAAACCCGCTCCGGACAAGCCACCTTTTGTTAATGTAGGTGATGAAGTTAAGAAAGGACAAGTTCTTTGTCTTATCGAAGCAATGAAATTATTTAATGAAGTAGAATCGGAAGTTGACGGTAAGATTGTTAAGATCCTTGTAGATGATGCTTCACCCGTAGAATTCGATCAACCGTTATTTTTAATTGAACCTGTATAAAAAGTGAAGCAGATGTTCAATAAGATATTAATTGCCAACAGAGGTGAAATTGCTCTTAGAATAATCCGCACTGCACGTGAAATGGGAATTCAGACTGTTGCGGTTTATTCTACGGCGGACAAAGACAGCCTTCATGTAAAGTTTGCAGATGAAGCTGTATGTATAGGACCCCCAAACAGTAAGGATTCATATCTGAATATACCTGCTATAATTGCAGCTGCCGAGCTTACAAATGCCGATGCTATACATCCCGGATACGGTTTTTTGGCTGAAAATGCACGGTTTGCCAAAGTTTGTGCAGAGAATGATATTAAGTTTATAGGTCCCACACCCGAAATGATAACGAGTATGGGTGACAAAGCTACTGCAAAGGCTACGATGAAACGTGTGGGTGTGCCAACTATTCCGGGATCTGACGGGTTGCTTAAAAATTTGAATGAGGCAAAAAAGATTGCAGATGAAATAGGTTATCCCGTTATTCTTAAAGCTACAGCAGGCGGCGGCGGAAAAGGGATGAGAATAGTCTGGAAAAAGGAAGATTTGGAGTCTGCATGGAATATGACAAGGGGTGAAGCATTGGCGGCTTTCGGCAATGATGGGGTTTATATGGAGAAATTTATAGAAGATCCACGCCATGTGGAAATCCAGATAGCAGGTGACCAATACGGTAAAGTTTGCCATTTATCGGAGCGTGATTGTTCTATCCAGAGGAGACACCAAAAATTGCTTGAAGAAACACCTTCTCCCATAATGACGCCTACTTTGAGAAGTGAAATGGGTGAAGCAGCTATAAAAGCGGCCAAAGCTATAAATTATGAAGGTGTCGGAACCGTAGAATTTCTTGTTGACAAAAACAAGAATTTCTACTTTATGGAAATGAATACGCGTATTCAAGTAGAACATCCTATTACCGAAGAAGTTATAGATTATGACCTTATAAAAGAGCAAATTAAGATTGCTGCAGGCGAGAAGATTTCCGGGAAAAATTATTTCCCGAAAATGGTAGCAATGGAGTGCAGGATAAATGCCGAAGATCCGTATAATGATTTCAGACCTTCGCCAGGTAAAATCACATCTTTACACTTGCCGGGAGGTCACGGCATAAGGGTTGATACGCATGTTTACCAAGATTATGTTATTCCGCCTTATTACGATTCAATGATTGCTAAACTTATTGCAGTCGCACAAACACGCGAAGAAGTTATTGCAAAAATGAAGCGTGCGTTGGATGAGTTTGTAATAGAAGGAATAAAAACCACAATACCTTTCCATAAGAAGTTGTTAGAGAACGAAGACTTTGTTAAAGGTAAATACACAACAAAATTCTTGGAAGAATTTGAATTTTAACAGATAAAGGGGTTGTTTCATCGGCAACCCCTTTTTTATTTGGTAAATTTTTCTTGCAATTTGCTTTAATTTTATTCTAATTAAATACCTTTGTCTTTGTAAAATTTTGTGTGATATGAAAATAGTTATTGCAGGTGCCGGCGAGGTAGGTACCTTTCTGGCTGAATTTTTAAGTAATGATAAACAAGATATAATTGTAATTGACATTGATGAAGAAAGACTTGATTATATAAATTCCAATTTTGATGTTCTTACCATTTTGGGGTCTGCCACATCTTTCAAGATTCTTGAAGAAGCCAAAGTAAAAAATGCAGATATTTTTATTGCAGCTACACAAAATGAACACGTAAATTTAGTAGCTTCTTCGTTAGCAAAAAAACTCGGTGCCAAACGTTCTGTTGCCCGCGTAAACAATATGGAATATATTGAAACAAAGAATATAAGGCATTTCAGAAGTTTGGGTGTTGATAATCTTATAAATCCGGATAAACTTATTGTAGACGAAATAATCGGTTTAATAAAAAGAAGTGCTTCCAATGAAGTATTTGAGTTTTCCAAAGGCGAATTGTCGCTTTTTGTTACCCGTTTAAATCCGAACTCAAAAGTTGTAGGGAAGACACTAAAAGAAGCAAACGAACTTAATCCCGAGTTTGAATACCGTGCATTACTTATTGTCCGTGACAATAAAACTTTTATTCCTAAGCCGAATGATGTTTTTAAGGAAAACGATTTGGTTTATGTTGTATCGAGGAAACACGGTTTGAAAAGCCTTATGGAAATAGCGGGTCAAAAACCCGTAGATATTAAAGATGTGATGATTTTGGGTGGTGGAAACGTAGGTATGCTTACCGCAATGGAGCTGGAAAAGCACTATAACGTGAAATTGATTGAAAAAGAAAGGGCTAAATGTGAAGAGCTTGCCGATGTACTTGACAGAACGCTTGTTCTTAATGCAGACGGACGTGATATTGATGTGTTGCAGCAAGAGAATATCGACAAAATGGATGCTTTTATTGCTGTTACAGACAGTTCTGAAACGAATATTTTTACTTCATTGATTGCAAAACAGTATAATGTTAAGAAAATAATAACCGAAGTAGAAAATGTTGATTTTATCAAGATATCAAAAGACCTTAAAATAGAGGGAATTATAAACAAGAAACTTATTACTGCAAGTCACATAACAAGATATACCATCAGGGCTGATGTAATTTCCGTAAAGTTGCTTAATACAGCAAAAGCAGATATTATTGAAGTGGTTGCCAGAAAAGATTCTAAAATCACCAAGGGAAAAATCAGGGATTTGGATATACCAAAAGAAATAATTATCGGAGGAGTTATCAGAGGTAATGACAGTTTTATAGCAACAGGGGATACGGAAATTATGCCGGGAGATATTGTGGTATTGCTTGTAATGCCTTCAGCATTGCACAAAATAGAAAAGTTTTTTAGTTAAGCAGATAATTTTTTATGAATTACAGAAATATAGCATTCATATTGTCCAGGTTGGCAAGTATGGAAGGGATTTTTATCATAATCTCTTCTTTTGTTGCTTGGTATTACGGACAGGATGATTTTATGCCTTTGTTGCTTACTGGTTCCGTAACTTTTATTGTAGGGCTTATTATTACTTATATTTTTAGAAAAGAGAAAGGGAAGTTCGGCAGACGCGAAGGATACTTTATTGTTACTTTTACTTGGATAATATTTTCTTTGATTGGTGCCATACCGTTTTTTATATCAGGTTACATCCCGTCTTTTGCAGATGCTTTCTTTGAAACGATGTCAGGTTTTACAACAACAGGAGCGTCAATTTTGAATGATATAGAAGCTTTGCCATACGGCTTGCTTTTTTGGCGTAGTCTTATACAGTGGCTTGGTGGTATGGGGATTATTGTGTTGTCATTGGCAGTATTGCCTATTTTGGGTGTAGGCGGTATGCAGTTATTTGTGTCCGAAGTTCCGGGCCCTACCAAAGATAAATTACATCCCCGTATTCAGGAAACAGCAAAAAAACTATGGGGGCTGTATGTGGGATATACGGTTTTGGAGACAATATTGCTTTATTATGGCGGTATGAATATGTATGATGCCGTATGTCATTCTTTTACCACAATGGCTACCGGTGGTTTCTCTACAAAACAGGCAAGTATAGCTTATTTTAATTCTCCTTTTATCGAGTATGTGATTATTGTGTTTATGTTTATTGCCGGAGTAAATTTTTCATTGGGTTTTCATCTTATAAATTTGAAGTTTAAGAAGATTACCAGAAACGAAGAATTGAAGTTATATTCACTTATCATTATTGTCGCAACGCTTTTTATTGCCGGAGTTTTGTATTATACTAACGGACTGAAAGATTTTGAAGAAGATTTCAGAGATGCGCTTTTCCATGTTGTTTCGTTGATTACAACTACAGGGTTTATTACCGAAGATTACTTGCAATGGCCTGCTTATTTGACTTTAATATTAGTAGTGCTGATGTTTATCGGAGGAATGGCCGGGTCAACAGGTGGAGGTATTAAAGTGGTAAGAGTACTTATTGTTATGAAAAACAGTTTTTTGGAACTAAAAAGGCTGATTCACCCAACAGCAGTTATTCCTATCAAGTACAACGGGCATTCCATACCAGATACTATTGTTCGGAATATTTTGGCTTTCATTGTTTTTTATATTGTGATTTTTGTGATTTCTACCGTGTTGGTTGCTTCTATGGGATATGACTTGGAAACTTCCTTGGGTGCTGTTGCCGCAACACTTGGTAATATCGGTCCGGGTATAGGAGATGTCGGACCCGTGGAAAATTTTGCACATTTCCCTGATGCCGGAAAATGGCTTTTGTCTTTCCTTATGCTTATCGGCAGGTTGGAGTTATTTACTGTATTGATTTTGTTCTCCAAGGCTTATTGGAAACGATGATGATTTAATGTGGTAATGGATTAATGTGTTAATTATTATTAGATGTAATTCTCACAGCAACCCAATCATTTGTAAAAATTCTTCTTCGCTCAAAATTTTGATGCCGAGTTTTTGGGCTTTTTCTTTTTTAGCCGGTCCCATATTTTTGCCGGCTACAAGGTAGTCTGTTTTTGATGAAATGCTGCTAACATTTTTACCGCCATATTTTTCTATAAGTTTTTTTATTTCGTCCCGGCTGTATCTGTCAAAAATACCGGAAATAACGATTTTTGCACCGTTCAATTTGTTTTCTGCTCCTGACTCTTGTTCTTCTTCCATCTTCACACCGGCTTTTCGCAGCTTTTCTATTATTTCCAGGTTTTTTTCTTGCGAAAAGTATTCGATTATGCTTTCTGCTATTTTTTCGCCTATTTCATCAATGGCAATAAGTTCTTCTTTGCTTGCAGACATAAGTTTGTCGAGACTGCCGAAATGTTTTGCCAGAGTTTTGGCAACGGTTTCGCCGACATATCTTATTCCCAGCCCGTAAATCAACCTGTACAGTTCGACGTTTTTTGATTTTTCAATGCTGTTTAGGAGGTTTTCCGCAGATTTTTCGCCAAATCGTTCGAGCTTTACCAGATCTTCTTTTTTCAGAAAATACAAGTCGCCGAAGTCTTTTATC
>JALWKH010000445.1 GCA_026996635.1 Bacteroidales bacterium
GCAGATGATATTTTACGGTGAGTACCTTGTAGGGTGGGAAAGGCAAGTGACGGATAAAAACTCATATCTTTTAGGGTTGGGGGTTATTTACAGGACGAGGCAAACTAATAGGTCTTTGATAATTATGCCTTTAATGTTATCAGATTATTATAAAGGCATTCATATATATGTTGGAGTTAAAAGATATTTACAAGGTGGTTTTTCTTGGAGTAATATTTTATATCTAAAGTATGAGAGGGATTATAATTTCGATATTGTAGATGGTGATGTTAATGACAGGTATTATGGAATGTTTTTAGGGAATTATCATTTTTTTTATATTGAAGTAAATAGGGATAAGTTTGTTTTTGGA
Source organism: Bacteroidales bacterium (assembly GCA_026996635.1). GTDB lineage: Bacteria > Bacteroidota > Bacteroidia > Bacteroidales > JALTDM01 > JALTDM01. Next base: position 353 of record JALWKH010000445.1, read on the forward strand.
TATAAACTTTTATTAGGACTGGAAAATAAGAAAATAGGACGGTTTTTTTACAATACATATGTGGGAGCAGGTGTTCATGTTAAATATTTGGATTATGACCCTTATGATTTTCACGGGGAAATAATTCATACACAAAAATTATATCCCGAATTATCGATTCATCTCGGTTTTACAATAGGATATAGGACAAAATAAAAAATCTACGGTATACCGATATATTTATGCAGTTGGACGGAGAGTTTCCATTTCGGGTTTTTCTTAATGTATTCAATTATTACCGGTGTGTTTTGTTTTCTTCTGCTCCACTCGGGTTGTAAATATAGATGTGTGCCGTCAAGTACTTTATTGGCGTTTTCTTCAGCCCATTCCAAGTCTTGTTCAGGGTCGTAAATTATGACTTTAAGCTCTTGTGCCGATGCAAAATATTCGGAGAGCGGCGGTTGGTGAGGTTTGGGGGACAAGCATATCCAATCCCATTTGCCTGTAAGCGGATGTGTGCCCGAAGTCTCCAAATAAGTTTTTATTCCGGCTTTTTTCAATAAGTCTGTGAAAAGGTCAAGGTTGTACATCATTGGTTCTCCACCCGTTACCACCACATCTTTATGACCTGCGGCAATTATTTCGCTTGCAAGTTGTTCCGTTTCAATGAGTGTGTCACGCCCGAAAGTCCACGAATATTTGCTGTCGCACCAGCGGCAACCGATGTCGCATCCGCCTATCCTTATGAAAAATGCCGCTTTGCCCGTGTGATAGCCTTCACCTTGAAGCGTGTAAAATTTTTCGATGAGTGGAAGGTGAGTACCTGCTTCAAAAAGTTTATTTAATTCGTCCTTGTTCATTATTTATTGTTTGGGCTTGCAAAAATACTATTATTTTTATGCAAAAATAATGTTGAAAATGGCTTGCAAAGAATTTGACCTTTTGGGTTTGGACATAAATTTCAAGAATAAGCCTTATTTGATTGAGGCAAGTGCCGGAACGGGCAAAACTTTCTCAATAGCTTCGCTTGTGTTGCGGATAATTTTGGAGCAGGAAATTGCCGATATAAAAAAGATTCTGATATTGACATTTACCAATGCAGCTACAAACGAATTGAGGATAAGAGTCAGAAAATTTCTCGACGAGGCTTGGAATTATCTTGAGTATGGAGACAAAGATGTGGAAGGAGTGATAAAAGATATTGTGAACAAGGCTGTTGGTGGTAAAGGAACAGAAGGAAAGGAACGGATTAAAAAAAACATAAGGCTGGCAAAACTCGAAATTGACGAGGCACCTATTTACACCATTCATTCATTTTGCCAAAGGATGCTTACCGATTTTGCTTTTGAAACTGGGATGTCGCCCGATTTTGATGTGTTGCCGGACGAATCGGCGTTGCTGAATAACATTTTGCTTAAATTCTGGCGTGAACATGTAAATACGCAAGATGCCAAATATGATGTAAGGGATATGTTGGGAGAAATGAATGCTTTTTTCGGTAAAAAATATAATTTTTCAATAAATAACTTATGGAGTTTGCTGTCCGGTTCCGTAAGTAAACATTTATCCGGCAGGGAGTTGGCAGTGCCGGAAGATTTTGATAACAAACCGCTTTTTGAAATGCTGAAAGAGGCAAATGTATATGTTAAGGAAAAGATTGATGACTTTAAGAAAAAATACGGGCTTGTCTCTTACAACGATATGATAAAAATGCTGCACGACAGTGTGAAAAATAACGAACTTGCCGCTAAAATCAGGGAGAAATTCGATTTTGTATTTGTAGACGAATTTCAGGATACGGACAATTTGCAGTATGAGATTTTCAAAAAAGTGTTTGAAAGGGAAGTACCGGTTTTTTACATAGGCGATCCCAAGCAGTCGATTTACAGTTTCAGGGGTGCGGATATTTATACATACATGGAGGCAAAAAAGGATGCGGAATGCCGGCAAATGAAAATGAATTACCGTTCGTCGAAAAAATTGATTGAAGACTTAAACGCCCTTTTCGGTTCATTGAAAGAGGAGGAAAGCAAAAAACTCGGGTTTGAATACAGCGATGTAGATGCTAAAAAAGAACTTGATTTTAGCGTGGGCGGTGAAAAAAGGGGAATTTATGTGCATAAAGTAGGAGATAAGTACGCAAGTAAAGACTTGTTACGAGAAGAAACTCCCGAAATAGTCAAATATTTAGTATCTAAAGGAGAAATTGAAGCTGAAAATGAAAACGGCAACAATGAAAAAAGAAAAATCAAGTATTCGGATATTGCTATTTTGGTAAGATATAATTATGATGCTAAAGAATTAAAAACCTTGTTGTCAAAATCAGGTATCCCTGCGGTAGTGGTTGATGAAACACCTGTGTTGAAAACGGGTGAGGCGGTGGAATTGTTTTTTGTGCTTCGGGCTGTGTCAGATCCTTCGGATGTAAATATAAACACGGCTTTGGCAACAAGTCTAATCGGCAGTATAGATTACGGTACGATACTTAAAGCCGAAAAAGAAAAGTTTGTCGAGGTGTTCGGACAAATCAAAGAAGTGTGGAAGAGCGAGGGTGTTTTCCCCGCCATAATCAAATTTATGTCTGCATTTGGAGTGTGGACAAAAGCCGATGATGAAAGTGATGTGGACAGGGAAAGGAAAATTACGAATGTGCTTCATATTGCCGAGATACTGAATGACAAGGAGATAAATTCGCAATACGGTATGATCGACCTGTTGAATTGGTTTGGCAAAACGATAAAAGACGAAGAGGCAACTGGCGAAGGATACGAGTTGAGGATGGAAAGCGACAAATCTGCTGTGAAAATAGTTACTATCCACAAAAGCAAAGGGTTAGAATATCCCGTGGTTTTGTTGCCGATGATGAATCTAAGAAATGTAATAACTTTTGGTAAATTTAATCTTGCGACACATGAATATTTTTATAAGTTTATTATTGACTTTTATGATGATTCTAAATGGAAATATACTCTTTACAAAGAAGATTCAACATTTCTAAATTATGCTGAATCCGAGTTGGAAAAAGAAAATATGAGACTGTTTTATGTTGCAATGACGAGGGCAAAATATTTTAATTTTATTTTTTCATACGATGTTTACAGGAATAGTGACAAAAGTTTGTTCAGATTCTTTGATGAATATTTTGTCAACAATGTATTTGATGTAAATTTTTCAGAGATCGGCACTAGTCAAGCAGCAGAAACGGAAGAGAGAGGCGAAGTGAAAGAATTTAATGGCGAGACAAAACAAGTATGGGGAGTGACAAGTTACAGTGCTTTGGACGAACACACACACGAAGCAGTGGCTGCCAAGCCTGAAGATGTGGTCTTGACGGGTTACGACAAATTTATCTTTGAGGACTTACCTAAAGGTGCAGGGGTCGGAAACCTGCTTCACAAAATTTTTGAAGAGGTGGATTTTTCCAATCCCGCAGAATATTGGAACAGTGATAAAAAAGATAACTTGCTGAAAACTTTGAATGTAAGTGATGAAGAATTGCTGAAGCAATTAGTTGATAATGTGCTTGATGCCGGTTATCAAGACGGCGTAAACTTGCGGCAAGCTACAGGAGTGTTCAAAGAGTTGGAGTTTTATTTTTCGTTTGGGAATATGAACCGTGAAGAAATAAACGCTTTGTTTGAAAAATATTCCGTTCCCGCCCAAATAACCGAAGCCGAGTTGCAAAGCGGTGTAATTCACGGTTTTGCCGATTTGGTTTTTGAGTACGGCGGTAAGGTTTATATACTTGACTGGAAATCAAACCATTTGGGTTATTCGCTTGAGGATTACAGTTCGGAAAGTTTGTCGGCAGCAATGGAAGCAAACAATTACCATTTGCAATACTACATTTATTCGCTTGCATTATATCGCTATTTGGGTGAAGACAGGTTTAAGGACAGTTTCGGCGGCGTTTTTTATGTATTCCTGCGGGGTGTGAGAGCTAATAAGCAAACAGGCATTTTTTATACAAAGCCGGATTTTGATTTAATAAGGGAGTTTGACTCTTTGATTAAGTGATTTTTTTAGATCCCGTATGATAATTTAAATTAACAGGGTTTAATTTTTAAGAAGTTGAATGTATTGTGTTTCCGTAGCTTTCCATTACCGCATTAAATATTCTTGTTAAATAGAGATGTTGTATTTTTTTTTCGTGAATTTTGGTTTAAATTTGCAAGTAGCAAAAACGGTAAGTTATGAGTGAAAAAATTCTGAAGGCATTGATGAGGTTGTTTGCAATTATTGCAAACTTGGATAAAGATGATACAACGAGGGGCAGGGATTTGGTAAAAGAGTACCTCAAACATTATTTAAGTGCCGAAACAATAAACGAGTTTCTCAAGCTTTACGACGAATATTATAACATTCACCATAAAAAATCCGGTAAGAAAGGTATTAGTGCCAATTCTGTAAAGGTTCTTAGGATTTGTGAAGAAGTAAACTCCGAGCTCAAACGCGAACAAAAGATTCTTGTATTATTGCAACTTCTCGAATTTATAACCTACGGAAAGGGTGTTACCGATATAGAGCTTGAATTTGTTCAAACCGTAGCCGAAATTTTTAATATCTCACAGGAGGAATTTAACAATGCCAAAGAGTTTATGTTCGGCAATTACGATAAGGTGCCGGACAAGAAATATTTGCTTGTGATTGATGACAAGCTGATGGGACCTCCCGGGGTAAAACACATTTACCGACCGAAACTCGACGGTGAAATTTATGTGCTTTATTTGCCCTCCTCCGAAACATATATGTTCAAATATACCGGTAAGCAAAACCTGAAGCTTAACGGTCAGCCCATTAAACCAAACTGGGGATATGTTTTCGACAAGGGTTCTTCTATCCGCGGTTCTTTGATTTCACCGATTTATTACAGCGATGTTTCCGGATTATTTTTGCAAGGAAGTGTGCCGTATAGATTGGTTTTTACTGCCAAGGATATTGAATTCAGGTTTAAGAACAGCAATAACGGTATTCATAAATTCACATTCTCCGAAGAAACGGGTAAACTGGTTGGTATAATGGGGGGAAGCGGTGCAGGTAAATCTACATTGCTTAATATTTTCAACGGGAAATATAAACCGCTTGCCGGAGAGATAACAATAAACGGATATGATATACACAAAGACAAGGATAAATTAAAAGGAGTAATTGGATTTGTTCCGCAAGATGATTTGCTTATTGAAGAACTTACCGTTTTTCAAAACCTTTATTACAATGCAAAATTGGTTTTTGACGGGTTGAGTGAAGAGGAACTGGTTGAGATAGTGGAAAAAGTCCTGAAAGACCTTGACTTGTACGAAATAAAAGATTTGAAAGTAGGTGACCCGCTGAACAAATATATAAGCGGCGGGCAAAGAAAAAGGCTAAATATCGGGTTGGAACTTCTACGCGAACCGCCGATAATGTTTGTTGACGAACCTACTTCCGGGCTTTCGTCAATGGACTCCGAAATGGTAATGGACTTGCTCAAAGAACAAACATTAAAAGGTAAGTTGGTAATTGTCAATATCCACCAACCGTCTTCGGATATTTACAAAATGTTTGATAAGATTCTTTTCCTGGACAAAGGCGGTTATCCTGTTTTTTACGGCAATCCCCTCGATGCCATAACATACTTTAAGCGGGCTGTGAATTATGTGGATGCTGATGTGAGCGAATGCCCCGTCTGTGGTAATGTGAATCCTGAAAGCATATTGCAAATTATTGAAACAAAGGTGATTGACGAATACGGTAAACAAACCCGCAAAAGAAAAATCTCGCCTAAAGAATGGTACGAAAGGTATATGAAAGAAATTCATCCAAAGGTGGAAATTAAACACAGTGATGATGAAATTCCCAAAAGCAACTTCAAAATACCTAATCCTTTCAAGCAGTTCAAAATTTTTATGGTTCGTGATGTACTTTCCAAAATAACAAACAAGCAGTATTTGCTTCTTAATTTTCTTGAATCGCCTGTTTTGGCAGTTATTCTCGGTTTCTTTACCAAGTACATAGCGGAAGACCATTATGTTTTTGCAAAGAATGAGAATATTCCGGGATACCTGTTTATGGCAGTAGTGGTAGCCCTGTTTTTGGGAATGACAGTAAGTGCCGAAGAAATAATAAAAGACAGAAAAATACTCGAGCGTGAACGTTTTCTCAATTTGAGCAGGGCAAGTTATATCAATTCCAAGGTTATTTTAATGATAATTATTTCCGCCATTCAAACTATATCGTTTGTTTTGGTTGGTAACTGGATATTGGGTATTCACGGGCTTACATTTAATTATTGGTTAGTTTTGTTTACTACGGCGGTTTTTGCAAACCTGGTCGGCTTAAATATCTCTGCCACACTAAATTCCGTGGTGACGATTTATATACTTATACCGTTTATTTTAGTGCCGGAATTACTTTTGAGCGGTACGGTGGTTAAGTTTGATAAATTACACAAATGGATAGCCAATGAAGAATATGTGCCTTTTGTCGGTGATTTGATGACATCCAGATGGGCATACGAGGCTTTGGCCGTAACACAGTTTAAGGACAATCCATACGAGAGGCATTTTTACGATTATGACAAACTGATGAGTGATTACGTGTACTTGTACAGTTCGTTGATACCTAACCTTGAAACCAAAGTAAATATTATTCAGCGTAATTTGAGGCTGAAAGAGGATGAAGAAAAGACGAAAAAAATCTTTGAAATTGTAAAAAATGAAGTGGCAAAGCTGGAACAAAAAACACATCATAAATTCAGAAAATTTACCCTGCAGGATTTTACAAATCAAAAGTTTGTAGAATCAATCAGAAAGTATTTTAATGTTATAAAGAAAGAATACAGTAAAAAACGCCAGCTTGTGGCTCGCCGTAAAGACGAACAATTAAATAAACTTGCAAAAAAACTTGGCGGAACGGATGCACTGGTAGAGCTTAAGAATGATAACTACAATGAGAATTTGGCGGATATGGTTATGAATAAAACCGAGCTGAAAAGGACTATTGACGGTGACGGTAAAATTATAAGGAAAGTTGATCCGATATTTTATTATCCGGAAAATAAGTACGGACGGGCACATTTTTATGCTCCGGTTAAGAGGATTGGCAATTATTATATTGACACGCTGTGGTTTAATGTAGGGGTAATTTGGCTTACAACTCTGTTTTTGTATATAACATTACAATTTGATTTCTTTAGAAAAATGCTTGAATGGCTTGGACAAATAAAATTGTTTAGGCCAAAAAGCAATTACAGGGAAGTTGAAGACGAATAGATGTTAAAGAGAGTTTGCAAAGGCTGCTATTGCGTCTGTGTCTTGTTTTATCATACAATTAAAATGCCCTTTGGGGCATTTTTTATACCCCAACTTGGAGCAGGGACGGCATTTTAAATCTTTCACTTCAAAAATTTTTGACCTGCTGTCAGGTTTGTAAGGATACATACCGAATTCCGGTATTGTGTTTCCCCAAACAGATGCTATAGGTTTTTTGAATGCAGAAGCTATGTGCATCAATCCCGTGTCCGGAGTTATAACTCCTGTAGACTGGCTGATAACATAAGCACTTTGATTAAGTGTAAGTTTGCCTGTGAGGTTTGTAATTTCCTTGTTTTTTAACCCTTGTGTAATTTTTTCTGATGTGGCAATGTCTTCTTTACCACCCAACAGGATAACGGGATATTTGACTTTATTCAAAATTTTTACGGCTATTTCCGGTGGTATTTGTTTGGTTGCGTGCTTTGCCCCGGTAACAAAGACAATATATTTTTCATAAGGCAACTTTACCGAATCTGTTTCCGGATTTATAAAATAATCCAATCCCTTACCGTCGTTTTTTACATCGAAGGGTGCTACCGCTTCAAAATATCTGTCAACGATGTGAACATCGGGCAGCAATGCTTTTCTTTTCAATTTTACGGCAAACCATTTTTCAATATTGAGCTTGTTAAAAGTGAGGTCAGGTACTTTTAATTTATTCCTAATCCTTATGCTTCTGAGGTTTTTATGTAAATCTATGATGTGGTCAAAGTTTTCCCTTTTCAGATCTTCAATTGTCTTTTTCAGGTTGCCGTCAAATGTGTGTATTTTGTCTATGTAAGGGTTGTTTTTTATGGTGTCTATAAATTGTTTTTTTACAAGGAAGTGTATTTCGGCGTCTTTTACTTGCTGCTTCAAACACCTTACTACAGGTGAGGTCAAGACAATGTCTCCGATGGAGCTGAGGCGTATTATGAGGAATTTTGTTTTCATATAGCTATAAACAAAAAAACCGCCGGTAAAGGCGGTTTGCAGGGTGGACTACCGGACTTGAACCGGTGACCTCCAGAGCCACAATCTGGCGTTCTAACCAAACTGAACTAAGCCCACCATTTTTTGCGAGTGCAAAGGTAATAATTTTTTTAATGGCAAAATATTGTCTTGTGAAAAAAAATATAAAAGAACTTACCTAAACTTTGTTAATTTACAAATATAG
>JALWKH010000446.1 GCA_026996635.1 Bacteroidales bacterium
TCGCAAATTTGTGTTTAATTCTATCAAATCTTTGGTGTAAGTTTTCCCGAGAAAATAAATTTGAAGCTGCGGATAATACTTTTTCAACACTCCAATCATCGGAAAGGTAAGCACCACATCACCCAAATTGTCGGTGCGGCTTATAAGAATTCTACTGATTTTTTTCATCTCAAAATCTGCGGTTTATCTGAACAAATATACAAAACCTGTCAGCACCTTTTCTTTATTGCGGTTGTTTTCAAGGATAAAATAATAAATACCGTTTACCATCTCCACTCCATCGGGTGTTCTGCCGTCCCAAGAAGGGCGTTTTGCGGTTATTTCAAAAACTATTTCACCGTAACGGTTAAAAATGGTAAGCGTGTAATCATCAACGCCGTTTACTTTCGGTTCAAAATAGTCATTGATGCCATCGCCGTTCGGAGTAAAAACATTTTGTGCTTTGAGTTCATTAAGCACTTTCAGGTTTTTGCTTACTTCCACTTCGCAAGCATAGGCTATTTTTTGTTTAAGTGTGATAAGATAATCTCCTTCCCCCGCAAATTGATAATAAAATCTGTATGTAGTATCGGTAAACAAATTTCCGCCGATGTCCCAAGAAAACTCACCAACAGTATCGGTTGCCGTAAAAAAGAATGAATATGATGGCAAATTCAAACTGTCTATCACAAAATCGTACCCCGCAGTATCTTTTACGGTTATGTAAGCCGGCTTTGTAATGGTATCCGAATTGCCGGCCGTATCAACCGTAACCAAGACCACAGTATAAACTCCCGCCGAATCGTAACTGTGCACGGCAAAAGTATCTGTAGTGGTAAAAGTAACCGAATCTCCGAAATCCCAAGCATAAGAAACTATGCTGTCGGTATCGTTGTGCAAAAAAACAAAGGTAATATCATATCCGGTGCAAAATACGGTAGAATCTCCGGCAACAAAATCATTTTGTGCAAATGTCAGCAGGGAACCCAGTAGTAAAAAAAACGATATGTATATCCTTTTTATCATCAAAGTATAAAATGCTTGATAACTGCAAAGTTACATTACAAAACCGAATTTACGGGCAAATAAGCGATTTTTTATGAAAAACAAATATAATAAATTAAAGTCATCAAATAAAAAATCCCTCCGCAATTTAGTACTTACGGAGGGATTAAAAAAATTATGTGAATTAATTTTTACTTCCTGCCCGGATAAACTTTAAGAGCTTCCCTTAACACTTCCACGGCATTTTTCAAATCTTCTATTTTAAGAACATAAGCAATTCTCACTTCGTCTTTGCCTAGTCCGGGTGTTGCATAAAATCCCGAAGCAGGTGCTACCATCACTGTTTGATTGTTGTAAGAAAATTCTTCCAGCAGCCATTGGGCAAATTTATCACTGTCGTCAATAGGCAACTTCACAACTGCATAAAAAGCACCTCCCGGTGTCGGGCAATATACACCGTCAATTTTGTTGAGTTCTTCTACCAAAAAGTTCCTTCTCCTGATGTATTCGTCGTAAACTTCATCAAAGTATTCTTGCGGCGTATCAAGGGCAGCCTCGGCGGCAATTTGTCCGAACGAAGGCGGACTTAACCTCGCTTGTCCGAATTTAAGTGCTGTTTCCAAAATATCCTTGTTGCGGGTTACTATAGCACCTATTCTGAAACCGCAAGCACTGTATCTCTTTGATACAGAATCAAGTAGAATGGCATTATTTTCCAATCCTTCCAAATTCAAAACAGACAAGTGCTTCTTGCCGTCGTAAACAAATTCCCTGTAAACCTCATCGCTGTACAAATACAAGTCGTGCTTCTTAACAATTTCGGCAAGTTGGTTAAGTTCCTTTTCCGAATACAAAGCACCTGTAGGATTATTAGGATTACAGATGACTATACCTTTTGTTTTTTCGGTAATAAGCTCTTCAAACTTTTCGATAGGCGGAAGTGAAAAACCGTCTTCAATATTTGTGGTAAC
>JALWKH010000447.1 GCA_026996635.1 Bacteroidales bacterium
AAGAAAGAGAAAGCCTCATCAACTCTTACAATGCAGTAAGAGAAGTTATGGAAGTTCTCGACAAAATGAATTTATTCTAAAAAATAATTCAAACAATAATAATAAAAAAGGCTGTCCCGGAAAAGACAGCCTTTTTTATTTATCATTCTTTCGGTTTTCCGAGTTTCCGTTTTTTCTTGAAAATTCTTTTGTACCAAGGATCTGGATTTTTGCCGCGTGATTCACGAATGGCCTTTCTTTTGTGTTTTTTCATTCTGCGGTAAACTTTTTTTCCGCCTTCTTGCTTTTCTTCTTTGCCGCTATTGTAAACCTTCCAATATTTCTTTCTGGCTTTCTTATATTCTTTCAAATGTTTTTTCTTTTTGCGATCATCTTTTTTCCTTGCTTTACGTGCCGCTTTGCCGGCTTTGTCAGGGTGAAACAACCTGCGCAAAGAAATCCTGTGATGTCTCTCTTTAGGAGGATGATTGTCTATGGAATATTTATTTTGTTGAGGGAATACCGCAACAGATAACAACATTATCCACAAAATCAAAAAAAACTTTCTTGCTACTGAAACTTTCATTGGTATAAAACCCTTAAATTTGTAAAATACAAAACAAATATACTATAAAGAATGAAAATCAAACATCTTACCATATTATTCTTGTTTGCTTTACTCGTACCTTTCGGGTGTAAAGACAACAACCAAAGCCGAATACCCGAAGTTTATGTAGATTTTTATGTAAACATAAACGACCCGCAATTTTTTGTTCTACAAGTAGTCGGTAACTATGTGTATGTAACGGGAGGCGTTTCGGGAATAATCATTTACAGGAAAAGTTCTACGGAATTTGTAGCACTTGACAGGTGCTGCAGTTACAATCCCGAAAAAAGATGCAAAGTGGAAGTGGATACAACAACAAACCAAAAAATCATTTGTCCCGTCTGCAAGTCAGAATTTTCGTTGGACAACGGATATGTGTTAAAGTCTCCTGCGGCAGCTCCGCTTAAACAATATCAAACTACATTTGACGGAGAAAAAGTTCATGTATATAACAATTATTAACAGTGATTTGCGTTAATTAACTTAAACATTTTTTTACGGATGAAGAAAATATTTTTTATAGCAGTTTTTATCATAGCATCACTTCACAATATTTTTTCACAAATACCAATTTACACTTGGCGTGACCATCTGTCATATTTTACACCATTAGACATAGCTTTCACGGATAACAACGAAATATATGTACTTACGGAGAATGGACTTGTAATCACCGACAAAAACTTTTCTTACATCTCAAAAAAATCAAAAGTAAACGGACTTTCGGATGTTGAATTGTCTTCAATAGCATACTCGAAACAAACAGGACAAATTATTGTCGGATATCAAAACGGCAACCTTGACCTTATAAAAAACTCTACCATAATCAATATACCTGACATCAAGTTGCGACAGATGTACGGTGTAAAAACAATAAACAAGATAATTCCTTACGGTGAATTTGCATATTTGGCTTGCGGCTTCGGCATAGTTAAACTGGATTTGGACAAAAAGGTAATTTTAGAAACATATTACATCGGTGAAAACGCTTCCTATGTTAATGTAAAAGATTTGAAAATTGCCGGAGACTTTATTTATGCAGCTACCAATAAAGGAATCTATGTTGCAAATCTTAATTCAAATTTATTGGACTACCACAACTGGAATAAAATTTCTGCAAACATTGCCGTCACACAAGATTTTAACGCTATTGATATACGCTATTCCAAAATTTTTGCGATTACAAAAAAACTCAGTGCATACGAAGACAAAAATCTATTGCTAAAAATAGACCCCGATGACGGATCTTACAATATTTGCGACACCAGCGGGTACCATAATATATACGGATTTGTGGACAATTCCGACACAATGGGTGTGATGTATGATACAGTTGTAGTATTCTACGATTCGTTATGCAATACTTATCCGTATTGGTCTTATGAAGGCGATAACTACAACCACGGCATTACGGCAACATTTATGAAATATTATGACGGCTATTATTGGTTTAATGATGATATATGGCGATTTTTAATAAGGGCAAACAGATATTGGCATACATACAAAAAACTCAATTTTGCCACACCATGGTTCAATGCTGCATTTGACTTGGATGTATATGACAACCACCTGGTTGTAACGAAAGGCGGATATAAACCCAGTACCGTAAACATGTGGAATACTTTCAAAATTTGGAGAATGGACTCTACCGGGATATCAAATAAAATTTTATGGGGAAACCATGATGCCACTTCAGTTAAATTGGATCCCGATGACCCGACACATTATTACGTAGGCTCATGGAATGATGGATTGCTTGAGTTCAAAAAAAATACTCTCGTAAAAATATATGACAATACAAATTCTACATTGCAAGGAGCCGACAACACTTCTTACATACGTATCCCTGATTTTGCCTTTGACAAAGACGGTAACTTGTGGGTGCTTAACTTCCAAAACAACAATTCGTTGCATGTTTTCACAAAAGACGGACAATGGAAAAGCTTTACAATTGGAGATTACGCACGTGAACCTGAAAAAATACTGATAACCCAAAGCGGAAAAATTTGGATATTGCTTGCAAGATACCAGGGTATTGTAGTTTACGATCCGGGCAGCGACATAATGGACATATCGGATGATAGGGCTAAAAAACTTACCATAAAAGACGAAACAGGTAATGTATTAAGTATGAGCCCGATTTCATTTGCAGAAGACAGGGATGGAATAATTTGGGTAGGTACAACGGAAGGCGTACTTACTTTTTATGATCCCGATGGAGTTTTTGATGACCCGGACTTCCATGCAGAGCGTATTATTCTTGAAATTGGCGACGGTATAGGACAATATTTGATGAAATACGAAACAGTAACTTCCATAGCAGTTGACGGGGCAAACCGCAAATGGTTCGGAACGGTAAGCTCGGGCGCATACCTTATGAATCCTTCTTGCACCAGGGAAATACTGCATTTTACTTCGGACGACAGCCCGCTTCCTTCTAATACCATAAATAAAATTGCAATAGACCACAAAAACGGCGAAGTATATTTTTCTACGGATATGGGCATAGTATCGTTCAAGAATGATGCAACCGAGGCAAAGCCATATTTTGACCACCCGTATGTTTATCCTAATCCCGTAAAACCCGGCTACAACGGCTACATAACATTCACTGGTCTGGTGCAAGATGCAGATGTAAAAATTACGGATGTAGCAGGCAATATTGTATTCCAAACCAAAGCCAGAGGCGGTACGGCAGTCTGGGACGGCAAAAACTTTGAAGGGCACAAAGTAAAGTCGGGCATTTACCTTGCATTATGTTCCGACGATAGCGGCAGGGTAACTTCAGTGCTGAAAGTGCTGATAATAAATTAGCAGGACTACTCCCCTATCACAAACTTTATCCTGTCTTCGAGTGCTTTGCGACAAACGGGACAAAAACCCGGGGCACTCAATTCTTTCATTATGCAAGTGTGCATTGGACGGTAAACGCCTTTGCTTCTATACCCGCCACCTTCAAAAGCCCCGACAACATTGTAATACTCCGGTACATCGGGAGTTGGCACAGGCACGGTATCAGGCACCATTGATTTCCACTTTGCATCAAAATTTACAAGAGTAGTAATATTCGGCTCCCACGGCTCGAGTGAATCCGGGTAATAATCCGCATATTCAGGCTCATCATAATAATACTCGTCCGCAAGCCCTGCCAAAGCGTGACCGAACTCGTGAACAAACACCAAGCGTGAAAGCCTGTGATCCACAGAAGTAAGGGAGAAGAAATTATAAATACCGCCACCACCGTATTTATCGGTGTTTACAAGAATATAAACTTGATCGTGCGGCACCTGTGATGCAAAATCGTACACACGCCGCATGTCGGTAGTAGTCAAATACCTATCGCTGCCGAAAGTGTTGAAAGTAGAATTCAGGCAACTACGCTTGTATATACCTTTTCGCGGATCATCCGTTCCATCCTCCGCCGACACTGAATAAACCGCCCAAATATTTATTTTGTCCTTGTATGACTTAAACGGCTCGTATTCAAACAGAAACTTATACATACGATCCACATCGTTTTTATATTTTCCCATCGAAGTATCGCTGTATCCGTCTGCCAAAAACGCTATATCGAGCCTGTTTTCGTAATCGGTAGAATCACCCCACAAAAGTTCATATCTGAAATCGGAATACTTGAGGTCGTGCTTAATCATATAATAATCCGGCGAAATGTAATATTCCGATTTTTGTTCCAACTTCCAAGTCTTAAAATTGCGGGAAAAGAATTTTATTTTTACAGTTGATTTGGGATAAGGAATTTCTACGACTTCGTAAAAAGCAAGTGTCTTTTGTTTTGCCTCAGGTAACCGCTGCCATTCTTTGAAAAGGGAATTAAACCCGCGGCTGAAAATCAATTTGCCTGTGGCGGAATCGTAAACTTGCACAAAATTATTGCCGTAATTCCATTTGTCTATCAAATTCACAGTAGAACCGCTCCAAAACGGCAATTCTTTCATATCAATCACAGTCATCCTCTCCGGATCGCTGCCTCCCGAATGGATAAGGTCTATCCTCAACGTTTTATGAAAAAAATAGGTATCAAAATCACTTGCAAAAGCAGATCGAAATAAGGTAAAAACCACTATTGCAAAAATCAACCTTTTCATTTCGGCATCAGGTATTTAGGCTTGGCTACACCGAGTTTTGCAAACATATATTGAAACGATACTCCCAAAACACCCAAACCGTACTTTATGCTCCTGCGGAGATTTATTGACGATGCTTCTTCAAAATATTTTGTAGGGCAAGTTACTTCTGCAATTTCAAACCCCGCATAAAAAATTTGGGCAATCATTTGGTTATCAAACACAAAATCATCGGAATTTTTGTGGTAGTCAACGGTTTCCAACACCTTACGTGAAAAAGCCCTGTATCCCGTGTGGTATTCCGACAATTTTTGATTCATCAAGATATTTTGAGCCAAAGTGAGAATCCTGTTTGCCACATATTTATAAAGCGGCATTCCGCCTTTAAGTGCCCCCTTGCCGAGAATACGCGATGCAAAAACTACCTCGTACAACCCCGAAGCTATAAGATAAGCCATAGAAGGTATCAATTTCGGCGTATATTGATAATCGGGATGAAGCATAATCACAATATCGGCACCTATCTCCAAAGCCTTGTCGTAACACGATTTTTGATTGCCTCCGTAACCCTTGTTTTCCTCGTGAACAACAATGTGATTTATGCCGAGTTTTTTGGCTTCTTCCACGGTATTGTCGCTACTTTTGTCATCTACCAAAATTACATCGTCCACAATCTCCATAGGAACTTCGGCATAAGTCTGCTCCAAAGTCTTTTCGGCATTATATGCCGGCATCACCACAACTATCTTTTTCCCGTAAATCATACTTATTTAATTATCGTTCCGACCTTATCTCCATTTAAGAATTTCTTAAAGTTTTCAGGATCATTGGAATTGTAAACCAGAATAGGCATATTGTTTTCTTTACACAGAGTAAAAGCCGTCATATCCATAACTTTCAAGTCGCGGCTTATAACTTCGTCAAAGGTAAGTTTTTCAAACTTTTTGGCATTTGGATTCTTCTCCGGATCATCGTCATACACACCGTCCACCCTTGTACCTTTCAGCAAAATATCCGCTTCTATTTGCACCGCCCTGAGAGCTGCCGCGCTGTCGGTGGTAAAATACGGATTGCCGGTTCCGCCTGCAATTATCACAACCTTACCGCTGTTCAATGAATTTATAGCTTCTTCTTTCACAAAAGGCTTACCGATAAATTCCACTTTGAATGCAGTAAAAATATCTGTAGCAATTCCGTTTTGCACAAGTGCTTCTTTAAGCGCCATTGAGTTTATAATGGTGGCAAGCATTCCCATATAATCTCCGCTTACACGGTCAAATCCTATTTTTTCACCCTTCATCCCGCGAAAAATGTTTCCTCCTCCCAGCACTATCCCAACTTGAATGCCTGCAGAAACAGCCATTTTTATTTGTTCTACATACAACAATAAACTTTTTTCGTCTATACCCGTTCCATCATTACCACCGAGAGATTCGCCACTGAGTTTTAGCAAAATTCTTTTGTACATACCTGAATATTTTTACGGCAAAGGTATAATTTTTTGATGAGTTTTACACATAAATAAAAAAGGCTGCCATTTCCTGACAGCCTTTTTATATGAAAGTAAAAAAATGCACTATCAATACTTAACCAATACGGTTCCTTTGTATGATTCGCCGTTTAATGTTATAATGTACAAGTATTCGCCGAACGGTACTAACTTGCCGTTGTATGTACCGTCCCATTGGTTTTTAACATCAGTGTAATCGTATCCGTTTCCGTGGAATTCGAATAACAAATCACCCCACCTATTGTAAACTTGTATTAAAACATCATCGTATGTACCGATGTTAAGGATTCTCCAGGTATCATTGTGTCCGTCGCCGTTAGGGGTAATTACCGTAGGAATAAGCAACTTAATCTTTATGTTCACCGTATCATAGGCGGCACATCCGTTAATATCCGTTACCGTAACAATATAATTCCCTGCGGTAGAAACCGTTATATCTTCGGTTGTATGACCGGAGTTCCATAAATAATTGTAAGGCGGATTACCACCGCTTGGCGTTATATCTATGTTAAACTCATAACCGTTTGGTTGGTAAACCGAGTCGGTAACGGTTACCGGAGTCAAATCGCCGTAATCCACACTTACCGGAATAATTGTATCACAACCGTTAGCATCCGTAACAGTAGCGGTATAATCACCGGCAAGTACGCCAACTACACTTCCCGTGTCACCTGTTGACCAAGAATAGCTGTAAGGTGCCGTACCACCTGTTGTTTCCAAAGAAACATTTATTGTATCTCCGTAGCATAAAGGATCTGACACGGTTTCAGTTACAATTATAGCATCAGGTTGGGTTATATTTGCTGATCCTCCATCTTCACACCCGTTGGCATCTGTAACAGTTACAGAGTACGATCCGGGTTGCAAACCCGAAATAGTATTGCTTGTTGATCCCGTATTCCACAAATAAGAATAAGGTGTGGTTCCTCCCGTTACATTTGCCGTAATTTCCCCGTCACCTGCACCATAGCAGGAAACATTATTAACCGCAAAATCTATATGAAGCAAATCAGGCTCTGTAATCTGCACACTATCAACACTTAAGCAACCGTTTACATCTGTTACGCTTACAGGATACCACCCGCTTGCAAGATTATCTGCAACTGTTGTTGTATCTCCGGTTATCCACAAGTAATTATAAGGAGAAGAAGCACCTGAAGCACTTACTTCGGCACTACCGTCATTACCGCCGAAGCACGAAACATTGTGAACCGAAACAAATTCTATATCCGGCTGTGGCAATACGGTTACGCTTACGGTATCACTGTTGTAACAACCGTGTTCATCCGTCACCGTCAATGTATATATACCTGCCATAGATTGAGAAGCTGTATTCGAAACAGTAGGATTTTGTGAACTGCTTGAAAAACCATTGGGACCACTCCAAGAATAAGAAGCCATTCCGTCGGGTAATCCGATTAAATTCAACGGTGTTCCTTCGCATACAGGCGAATTTGATGTGGCTGACGCAACAGGAGTCGGATAAATGGTTACATCGGCAGAAGCAGTGTTTGTGCATCCGTTTGCATCAGTTACAGTAATGCTATATGTTCCAGACATTGCAGTTGTTGCCGAATCAGATACAGTCGGACTTTGTTCATTGCTGGTAAATCCGTTCGGACCACTCCAAGCGTAAGAAGTCATACCGTTTGGTCCGCCTATGAGGCTTAACGGAAAGCCTTCGCATGTAGGTGAATTACTGCTTGCACTCACTGCAGGCAAAGCATTTACCGTTACTGTAGTAGTTGCCGTATTTGTACATCCGTTTGCATCTGTTACCGTAAGTGTGTATGTTCCCGACATTGCAGCTGTTGCCGAATCGGATACAGTCGGACTTTGTTCATTACTGGTAAATCCGTTCGGACCGCTCCAAGCGTAAGAAGTCATACCGTTCGCTCCGCCGGTCAGAGTCAAAGTTGATCCTTCGCAAACAGGCGAATTATCTGATGCAGTAGCTGTCGGCAAAGAATTTATAGTAACATTAACCACATCCGTACCCGAACATCCTGTATTGGGATTAGTTTCGGTAACACTTACACTACCTGAACCTGCAGAACCCCAGTTTACAGTTATTGAACTTGTATTTTGCCCTGATACGATAGTTCCTCCCGAAACAGACCAAGAATAAGTATTACCGGAATTATTTTGTGTTGAATAAATAACATTGGTACTGTTTTCACAAACCGAAACATCTCCCGAAATAGAAGGAGAAGGAGTCGGATTTACATAAACGGTAACAGAAACAGGATTACTCGGACAAGAACCTACATAACCGGTAACGGTATAAGTTGTTTGTGTAGCAGGTGATACTGTAATTGAAGCTGTTGTTTCACCTGTATTCCACGAATAAGAATCACAACTGCCGGAATTATTCGAGCCGCTTGCGGTTAAAGTTTGAGATTCACCGGCACAAATTTGCGGATCTACGGGAGAAATGGAAACAACAGGAGTATCACAAGGAATATGTGCACAATCGACAACAGTTGTATCAATATCAAAGTCATCCGCTGTTACCGAAGGTGTACCGCCAGAACCACCTGTAGTATAACTACCTGTAAGATTG
>JALWKH010000448.1 GCA_026996635.1 Bacteroidales bacterium
TATTGCGAAGCAAACTGAAAACACTTGAGCTTAACGGCTATTATGACTCAAAAAACAACGGCTTGGATTTCTCGTTGAACTTCAGGAAGTTATTATTGAGACATTTCCAACCGTTTTTAGAAGGTGTTTTGTCCAAATTCAGAGGTTTGGCAGACGGAAAGATAGATATCAAAGGTACTCTTGAGCATCCGCTTACCGAAGGAGTCATAAACCTGAAAAAAGTTTCGTTTGTTGTCGATTATCTCAAGACTTCGTATTCGTTTACAGCTCCTATGTATGTGAACTACAAAGGTTTATTTTTGAAAGATATTGATGTGTATGACAGTGAGGGTAATAAGGCAAAGGTAAATTTCTCATTTACTCACAAAGATTTCAAAGATTTTGCATACAATATAAATGTTACATCGCCCAATTTGATTTATTTGAATACAACATCAAAGGATAATCCGCTGTATTTCGGAAAAGTTTACGGTGGAGGCAATGTTTCTATTGACGGTAATTTTGATGAAATTTCCATAAAGGGGAATGTTACCACTCAAAAGAAAACCAAGTTTAATTTGGCTCTTGAATCACCGGAAGATGCAGAGGAATACGGCTTTATAACTTTTGTTTCGGAAAAACAATTGCGTGATACGGTAAATGTTCTGAAAAGGGAAACAAGCCGTGTAACGGGTATTGATATTGATTTGCAACTGAAAGCAACCGATGAGGCATTGGTTAGAATTATATTTAACTCAAAGTCGGGAGATATAATTAAAGCAAACGGTAAGGGTGACTTGAACATTAGACTTACCAAGCTCGGTGACTTAATAATCAAAGGCGATTATATTATAGAAAAGGGTAGTTATTTGTTTACCCTGCAAAATATGTTAAACAAGAAATTTGAAATTAAAAAAGGAAGTTATATAAAATGGAACGGTGACCCGTATAAGGCATTTCTGAATATAACGGCAGTTTATAAGGTAAAAACCTCCCTGTATGAACTTACGCTGGATAGTAACGACAGGCGAAATGTGTATGTGGAGTGTTTGCTGAATATTACAAATCGACTGGATGAACCTAATATTAAATTCGGAATAGATATAAAATCGAATAATACACGAGCCAAAACAATTTTGG
Source organism: Bacteroidales bacterium (assembly GCA_026996635.1). GTDB lineage: Bacteria > Bacteroidota > Bacteroidia > Bacteroidales > JALTDM01 > JALTDM01. Next base: position 1,120 of record JALWKH010000448.1, read on the forward strand.
CAAATATGAGCCAAGATGAAATTAGCAAGCAGATGATTATGTTGATGGTATTGGGGCGTTTTTATACACCGGAAAGATATAGACAGGTTGGAGATTCTTATGCAGAGGCAGGACAAGGTAATGCATTTGGTATGAACGCCAGTGAATTATTGTCCGAACAATTAAGCTATTGGCTTTCGCAAATTACGAAAGATTTTGATGTTGGTGTGAAATACATTCCTGGTAATGAACTGACTCAATCTGAACTTGAGGTAGCATTGAGTACGCAGATTCTAAATGATAAAGTCATAATAAACGGAAATGTAAATATGGGAGGTAATGTTCCTACTGCTTCGGGTGTGGCAGGAGATGTGTCGGTAGAACTTAAGCTTAACCAAAAAGGGACTATTCGCTTAAAGGGTTTTAATAAAACCAATGATGACCTATTGTTATATCAAGATGCACCGTATACCCAGGGAATGGGAATATTTTACACTGAAAGTTTTAATAGTATAGGCGAGGTTTTTAAAAAGTACTCAACAGGTTTTTTCAGCAATGTTTCAAAAATTAAAAAAAGAATTATTCAAAAATTTGATAAATAGAGTTTTTAATAATATCCGTACTTTTTCATTCCAAGATTATATTTTTCGTCAAGGAGTCTGTTTTCTTCAGCAAACATATTTTTTATTTCCGGTATGTATTTTTCAGGGAGTTTAAATCTTTTACCCGGAAGTTTGTGCGAAAGTTTGAAAATTACTTTCCCGTAAAAAGGATTTATTCGACTCATATTAATGATTAAAGGCAAAATGTAGGAAGGTGGTGATTGGTTTTTTTTCTTAAAGTTTATTTTG
>JALWKH010000449.1 GCA_026996635.1 Bacteroidales bacterium
GCAAAAGATGCTGCAAAAAATAAAATCGTCAGCGGATTTGTAAGTGTTAGCAAAAAAGCCGAAATAAAATATTTAGCATAAGATTTACCTGTTACAGGCTTTCTAACATGACTGACTGTACTTGTTTTGTACATGAAAAAACCCACGATTGCAAAAGTTAACCCACCTATTATTCTAAACCACATATTACGAATATCTACCTCGATAGCAGACAAACCGAATAATGCTATCAATGAAAATATGGTATCTGCAAGTGCAATTCCAAAGCCCGAGAAAAGGCCGAATATACGACCTTTGTTCAATGTCCTTCTTACAACAAGAATGCCCATTGGCCCCATAGGAACCGAAACAATCACTCCCAACAAAAACGTTTCAAAAATAATGTGAATGTAATCCATGCAATACTATGAATTATGCTTAAAAACCTCCTTAAACAGCATATAAGTTCGATTTACAAAGGTAAGCCCAATTTTTTTATATGACGAGTTTTTGATATTGGTATTTTTAGGTGTAACAAATCTTTTGTAACCGAGTTTCATTGCTTCATTTATTCTATCTGCAACTTTTTTTACGGGACGTATTTCACCCGCGAGACCGATTTCTCCTGCAAAAACCGTATTTTCATCAATAGGGTCATCAAAATATGATGATATAATAGCAGCCACAACAGCCAAATCTATCGCAGTTTCCGAAACTTTTATCCCGCCGGTAATATTAAGAAACACATCTTTGTTGCCCAATTTCAGTTTATTGCGTTTCTCCAGCACTGCAAGCAACATACTCAGTTTCTTTGGGTCATAGCCGGTAACTACCCTTTGCGGACTGCCATAAACGGATGGTGTAACCAAGGCTTGCACTTCCACAAAAAATATCCTGTAACCTTCCAGAACAGTACCGATTGCTATTCCGCTCTCACCGCTGCTGTCGTTTGTAAGAAACTCCGACGGATTTGTAACTTCTCTCAATCCTTCTCCCGTCATTTCGAAAACTGCAAGTTCTGTTGTTGCCCCAAACCTGTTTTTAAACGGTCTCAAAAGCCTGTAATGAAAATTCCTGTCCCCTTCAAAATTAAACACGGCATCTACCATGTGTTCAAGCACCTTGGGTCCTGCAACAGAACCTTCCTTAGTGATATGCCCTACCAACAAAAATGCAACGCCGTTTTCTTTTGCAAACTCAATAATTTTTTGCGTTACAGCTTTTATTTGCGATACGCTCCCGGGTAAAAAATCATTTTCACTGTCAGCAACAGTTTGAATTGAATCAACTATAACAACCTTTACTCCACTATCTTCTATCAGTTTAAGAATAGCATCAATGTCTTTTTCAGAGGTAAAAAGTGTCTTGGAATCATCGGCACCTGTTAACCTTTCGGCACGCATTTTTATTTGCGGAAGGCTTTCTTCTCCTGCAACGTAAAGAACGGGAACAAAATCTTTATTTAAAGCTAATTGAAGCAATAAAGTGGATTTACCAATACCCGGTTCTCCGGCAATAAGGACAACGGACCCCTCAACAATACCACCACCGAAAACCCTGTTTAATTCATTTATCGGCGTTGGTATCCGTTTTTCACTTTCCCCGGATATTTCTTCTAATTTGACAAGCTTTGCAGGAGTTTTTTTCTTTTTTCTGTTATGGGTAGATTTTTCTTCTATTTGTTCTTCATAGGTATTCCACTCACCACAATAAGGACATTTTCCAAGCCACTTGGACGAAGTGGCACCACAAACCTTACAAACATAAATTTTCTTTTCCTTAGCCAAATGACACTATTTTTTCAGGAATTCATACCATTTATAAACACCTTCCGTTCTACCGTAAGCCTCTACCCTTTCAATAACCAATTCATCATTTGTCAGCTTATGAATAACATACCTTCCGTCATCGTTAGCCAATGCCGAATCTCCGTATTCCGCACTCAGTCCCGATATAAG
>JALWKH010000450.1 GCA_026996635.1 Bacteroidales bacterium
TGGTTATATTAAGAAAAGTGTACTCTTGAGCCAAGTAGGTATTAAAGCAGAATTACCAAACTTTGACTTTGACTTAAAGTTTGTTGTAAAAAGCTTTACAGTTTCAGCAACTATAGAAGGGTTTGAAAGGAGTAAGAAATCTAATTCATACAGGTTTACCCCTGCACAACTTTCATTAATTAAGAAAGTAAGACCGGGAGGTAAAGTGTACATCGAAAACGTAGTTGCAGTTGGCCCTGACGGAAAACCAAGAAAGCTTGGAACTATAGCTTTAAGACTTAAATAAAATTTAAATATTATGAAAAACATTTTAATTGCAACATTAACTATTATTCTTGCTTTTGGAAGTATTTTTACAAATACCGTTCAAGCACAAAATGTGCTTGACGGTATTTACCAACCGGAACATGCTCCCGTAAGAAAACCTATACCCTACTACTATCTTAGAGAAGCAGATGTTATGTGGAGCAAAAGACTTATCAGAATGTTAGATTTAAGACAAAAGATAAACTTACCTCTTTATTATCCAACGAAACCTTTTGGAGACAGATACAGTTTAACAGACTTATTATTATGGGGAATAGAAAATGAAGGAATAACAGTATATGATCCCGATGTTGGAAGCTTAAATGACCCATTTTCTGCTCCTATCTCATTACAACAAATTGATGAAAACTTGGGTGCAAAAATTGACACCCAGATGGTTGAAGATCCTATGACAGGTGAAGTAACTCAAAAAATTACAAAAGAAGAAAGAAAATCTTGGGAAGTTGAAAGATATCTAATGAGGGAAATTTGGTATTTTGATAGACAAAGGTCAATGTTACAAGTTAGGATAATAGGATTATGCCCCATTAGACTTTATGAAAAAGAGGTAGAAGGAGATGACTTTGGTGAAGATGCAGGTGGAACTAAAGATAAGATTATGAAACTTGTTTTTTGGGCATATTATCCTGCATTTCGTAATATTTTTGCAAACCACATAGTTTTTAACACAAAAAATGATGCTGAATACAGAACATTTGAAGATATCTTTTCAATGAGAAGATTTTCATCAAGAATTTACCGTGAAAGCAATGTTTATGATAATAGAATTATTAGCACATACGTTAAAGGTTGGGATGTACTTTTAGAAGGTGAAAAAATTCAAAATTGGATTAGGAATTTTGAACACGATTTGTGGGAATACTAAGAAAAACATAATTTCGATATTCGAAAAAAAGGAGGGTCAATCCCTCCTTTTTTTATGCCTTTAAAAGAAAAATCGTATTTATTTTATGGTAGCTTTTAGGATTAAATAATTTTTTCCATTGTAAAATTGTATGGGTTTCGATGGTTTGATTATGCCCTGTGATATCAGTAGCTATACATAACTTAGTCTGAGGGTTGCAAACCTTTAATAATGAATTTATTAAAGAAACATTACGGTAGGGAGTTTCTATAAAGATAACAGTCTCATCCAAATTTTTACTCCTACTTTCAATCTTTTTAATCTCTTTTGCCAACAAAGAAGTTTTATTTGTCAGATAACCGATAAAACTAAATCTTTGTCCATTCAATCCCGATGCCGCTAATGCCAAAAAAATAGAAGAAGGACCTACCAGAGGATGAACCTTAAAACCTTTTTCATGAGCAACTTCAACTAATTTTGCCCCGGGATCAGCTATTGCAGGCATACCTGATTCAGAAATAATTCCAATATTCCCACTTTTTTCAATTAAATCCAGTTTTTCCAATATATCTTCTTTTGTAGTTTTTTTATCAAGCAAAATAAATTCAGAGTCATCTATCGGAAAAGACTTATCTATTTTTCTTAAGAACCTTCTTGCAGTTCGAATATTTTCAACAAAAAATAATCTTATAGTTTTAATTATTTCTATATTTTTCTCAGGAAAAACATCATTGACATCCGAATCAGATAAAAAGTTAGGT
>JALWKH010000451.1 GCA_026996635.1 Bacteroidales bacterium
TAAGCCCAAAACAAAGGAAATTGTTAAAGAAGTTGACAATCCGGAACTGCTGGCTAAAATTGAAGAACTGCAAGAAGTTAATGAAGCTTTGCAGCAACAATGCGAAGCTTATAAAAACAAAATTCCGCCAAAATCGGCTATCATTCTAAATTTTGACAAACCGGAAATGCGTAAATATATGTGGGGCGTGCTGCAGGTCTCTAAAAAAATGAAATACGCTAACAGCTACGAAGAATTATTGACAAAAATATTTGAAGTTTTACACGCTCGTGGCGAAATGACTTTGTCAAAAGAAGATGTTGAATATCTTAACACTTTAAAATATGATTTAGATGAATAGAACAAAAGAAGACTTGTTAAGAGAAAACGAAGAACTAAAAGCAATCATTAAGGAAGGTAAAGAAGTCTTTACGTTCCTTAATGATACGCTTGGATTGGAATCCGCTGCCAAAAGCAGTTTTTTTATGGCAAAAGTAGGAACCATTATAGCCAAAGTGCAGCGTAACCCGCAAATTTTTGACCGTGTTGGCAAATACCTAAACAAACTTAAAGACATAGACGTATGAAAACTCCGGACTTGATAGATATACTGAAGGAACCAACCGAAAAAAAATCAATTTTTACAGAACCAGATCCCGATGATTTTATTCAACCGGAAGAGTCTGATGAAAGCGGTTCTTTTGATTTTTTTTCAACCGACAGCGGCGCCGATGAAGAGGAACCTACGGATAATAAAAGCGAAGAAAAAACATTTTTATCCGATGATGAATACAGAGACAATGCTACTATGGTTGTAGGAACCATTGATGCCTTACAAACTTTAAGTTTACCGTTTTTGTATCAACGCTCAATGTTTACCAGAGACGAGCGTTTACGCTTGAAGGAAATTAAAAAAATGCAACAAAGTGATGAAGAACTTATCTTAACCGAAGATGATCAAGTGTTGCTTGATAAATATGACACTTTTTTACAACTTAAAGACAGCGTGCCTTTTACCGATATGGAAAGTAAAATGTTAATAGACCCGCTTGCTAAAATTTTTAAAAAGTATAATATGTCTCTTGGTCCGGAAATCATGTTATTTACAGCTTTGGCAACGGTAAGTATGCCGCGTTTTTTACCTTTGTTTACACCACTTGAACGCATGGAATTATGAGAATAAATTATGTCAATGCCATATTAGGACGCCGCGGCACAGGAAAAACGGTGTATGTTAAAAATCTGATAGAAAAGTATCAAGCAGCTTTGCCGGAACAAAAAGTGTTAATATTAGACACCATTGATCACCCGGCATACCGACATGTTCCGGAGATAAGCTTAGATAAATTAAAATACTGGCATAAGCCTTCTATGTATCGTATTTACAAAGGTAATCCTGATAATATACTTGCTGAAGTCAATAAAAATTTATCAAATGCTTTGCTCGTTTTGGAAGATGCCAGTAAATATATGCGTAACCGGTTATCTGATGACGTCCGGCAGTTTATTTTTGATAGCAAACAAAAAAATTTAGACATTATATTTATGTTCCATGGTTTTATGGCGGCGCCGGCTGAATTATTTCGTTTGGTAGATAATTTAGTCATTTTTAAATGCGACCACCCGCGTAACAGAAAAAACGCTTTGACTAATTACGAAGATGTTTTAAAAGTCTATAACCGAGTGATGAACAATACAAATCCTTATGCCAATGAAACAATCAGAATATATTAAACCAACCGCACAGACATTAACCAGTTTAGCCGGTTTATATAATGTAAGTGAAGAGACTATGCGAAAATGGCTCAAAAAAATAGATATGCTCCGTAAACAAGGTGATCCTTATACTTATACACCATTACAAGTAAAAAAAATCTTTGAAAAACTCGGTGAACCATAATTATTTTGTTTGTTTTTCTTAAAAAACAGGGCTGTTTAATTAATAGTCCTG
>JALWKH010000452.1 GCA_026996635.1 Bacteroidales bacterium
TTGATTGCGTTGTCACTGGCGGCATGTTCCTCGCATTCGTCACAAAAAAAACAAAAAGTTGTCTGGCATAAAGGAAAAATTATCGTTGCCGGACATGTGGACAGAACCCAAAATGACCCGACAGATATCTCGCTTCGGGGAGGAAGTATTTTGCCCCGAAATCAACACGTTACCCTTGATTCCAACGGTAATTTTAAGTTTGAACGAAACGCTTATACTCAGGAAAAATTGTCTTTAGGCTATTCGAATGGCTGGGCTGTTTTTATGGCCGGGCCTTCCGACAGTCTTTTTATCCGGATAAAAGCGTCTGATTTTGAAAAAGAAGAGTATCCTGATTATGAAATTTCCGGGCCTGCGGCAAAATTTTCAGAAACAATGCAACAATATATGAAGATAGTATCCCCTTTCATAGATGATGTATTTACAGAAGGTACTGTAAAGGCAAAATTACCGGTAAAAGATTTTTTGGCCTTTTTGCAACGCAAGATAAATCAGGGCGATTCGATTATCCGGGTTTTCGGCCGAAAAAACCACCCCCCGAAACAATTTTTTATCTGGGCAAAAAACGAAAATTTATACGCCATTGCCAACCTGTTGGTTGAATACAATTTTTACCGGCATATGCATCACATACCTTTCAAATACGAACCGGAACTGTATGACACAAAAATGTTTCCGGTAGATAACGACCGGGCAGTTACTTCCCAAATGTATACTGTCCATCTAAATCAATATGTGCTATATCGTTATGTTTCTGGGGATTCAATAGTCCGAAAATTATATCGGGAGAAAAAGAAAACAGAGGCATATGCAAGGGCCCTGCAAAATGTTTTGAAAAACGAAAAGCCCGGATTGAGCAGGGATATTATGTATTTCGAGCTGCTTAAAAACGAAGAACAACACAATCCCGAAACATTTATTGCCCTGATGAACCGAAAAGATATTTACAAAGGAAATCGGGAATTGTTTGAGATACTCGAAAAACTTAAGCATCAGTGGGAAAATCAGGATTACGCCAGAGTAAATTTTACCAAAATAGAACAAGAACTGACCGGTGACTTTTATGCTAACCTGTTAAAGAAATATGCCGGCAAAGTCATTTTTATCGATTTTTGGGAAGCCTATTGTGTTCCTTGCAGGGCTGAATTTGACTATACGCAAAAGCTTCACAATGAATTCAAAGGAAAGCCCGTGGCTTTTGTTAATGTTTGTATGAATTCTTTACCGGAACAATGCAAGAAGACAATAAAAGACTTGAAGATTACGGGAGACAATTACTATTTAAACAAAAAGCAAAGCGAGATAATTATGGATAAGCTGCACGTTCACGCGTTTCCCACCTTTTTTATTATTGATAAAAACGGAAAGCTGGTCAATACCCATGCCCCGTACCCATCCTCCGGTAAACAACTTACCAAGCTGTTGGACAAATATGTAAAAATGTAAAAACATTATGTTTTAAATCTCAGGCCGGGCTGTTCTGAAAAGGAGGAATTTAATGAGCTATTTGTTTTCCGCTGGCGGAAACCCTTCGTGTAATTAGCGAAATTCGTTGGCAAATAGCTCCTGGTTATTTGTTGATGCCACACAGGCATCAGCCTTTTTCCCAACGAATTGCACTAATTACACGAACCTGTTTTTCTTTGTACCGGCGGTGCAAAGAAAAACGCTTCCCTCGGCCGCCCCCCTCGACCGCGTTTTAAACGCGGCCGTATTTATCTTTACTTTTATAAAACTGGATTGTAGATACCTCCACGTTGCAAACGTGGAGGAGAAAAGTATAATGGGTTTTGATGGATTGTCCCTCTGAACCAGTAAATTACTTTTTCAATAAAACAATAATGTTCAGATTTTTTCCGTTTTTAAAAATAATTATCAATAACCCCAAAAATTATGGCTATGAAAATAAAATCTACGGCTGTTGTATTT
>JALWKH010000453.1:0-1371 GCA_026996635.1 Bacteroidales bacterium
CTAAAATATATGAAGATAAATAGGATATAGGCTTTATTTCATATTTCTTTTTCCCAGAAAACATATTATAAATATAAATTTCATTAAATGGATAAATATTGAAACCAATCATTAAAGAATCATCAATAACAAAAAATTTAACTTTATTGATGTTAGGGAAACTATTTAATTTGCCAAAATAAAATGAATAAGATGTATCTTTTTTAAAATTAAACCTGTAATAATTATATGAATTATAATTTACAGGCATATGCGTACAAGCCATAAGCATCCACAGGGAAGACACCAATATTAGCTTCAAAATTTTCATTGTATTCATCATAGTTAAGGCTGCCTAAAATCTTCAAACGTTTAAATCTGATTTTAGGCAGCAATTATAATTATTGACACAAAATTATAATATGTTTACCATCCATTGTACCATTTAAACATTCATTACCACTACCGTCACAAACATAGTGTTTTGCAATATTTTCATCTGTAAAAGGTATTTTCAAGTGAAAATCTCTAGAACATGGACTAACATTTGATTTATTTAAAATATGTTTTTCTACTAGAACCTCTTGCCCGGTATTAATATTCTTATAAACATCACATAATCTTCCACTAATTTCTATACCCTTTTTTACATTAACCCACTCATCAGATTTTGTTACATATTCAACAGGATTAGTTGGGTTAATAGTGGGAGTTACAGGTTTTACTTCTTCTTTTTTACAACTGCTTACTCCTGCGATAATGCCAACCGCTACGGCTGCCATTACCAAAATTCCTAAAATTTGCTTTTTCATTTTTACTACATTTTTTCGGTTAATGACAGCCGCGAATAAATAAATAAATAAATAGCAATGGCTTTAAAGCAGTTTTTTTGGATTTTTTTTAAGAAAATCTATTTTCCGCTTTATTTACAAAAGATTACACTCTACAATAAAAATTAAAAATTTACTTTATAGCACATATCAATCCTTCAAATGTTCAGGCAATTTCTCAAAAGCCTTAAAAGCACTCAAATCTTCTTTTTTACGGATAATGTGGTCTTTGCCTTCTGTGTCAATCATCACTACATTAGGCCTGTATGTAATAAATTGCAACCACTGGGTCATATTATAAGCACCTATCCGCTTTATAACTACATTGTCGCCCCTGTTCAACGGCGGGAATTTTATATTGCTGCGTATAACATCAATATTCATACACAACGGTCCGTAAATTGTCATATCTTCCAATGCTTTACCGGTATTCACAGCAGGATAAATTTCGTGTTCATACCAAAATGATGTAAAAAGCAAATTAACACCAATATCCAGAATCATTGCCTTTTTCCCGTCGGCAAGTCGCTTATTCGCCCAAACAGTTCCGATAAGATACCCA
>JALWKH010000453.1:1381-8631 GCA_026996635.1 Bacteroidales bacterium
TTACTTAAATCAAATCCTGAAGAAATTAAAGCATCGGTTATTGCTTCGGCGTATTCGTCAAACGAAGGATTGGTGTCTTTCCCCGGCAGATAAGCACCTTTCAATGTATTATCGGAAGCAAAACCTCCTCCCAAATCAATATATTCAATACTATGATTAAATGTTTCTTTTAACCTTTTTGCCAAATCCGCCAGCTTTTGAGCTGCTACCCTATATGGTTTTGCACTCATCATATACGTACCGATGTGTGCGTGCAAACCTACCAAGTCCATTTTTTTGGATACCATTATTTTGGTCAATGCTTTCCACGCCTCACCGTTATCATAATTAAAGCCGAATCTGTCCCATTGCGGGAAAATCCCTGTATCCATATTTACACGAATGGCAACCTTGGGTCTTTGATCCAACTCATCGGCAAGAGAAATTATATCATACAGTTCGTCAAAATGGTCAATATGAATAAAAGAACCGTTTTTTATTGCCTTTACCAAATCTTCTTTCAACTTGTAAGGTCCGTTAAAAATTATTTTGTCGCCCGGAACACCGTTTTCTATGGCTTTCTCGTATTCAAAGCCGCTTACTACTTCTGCCCAAGACCCCTCCGAATGAAAAACTTTGCAAACAGCATCCAGGTAGTTGGTTTTATACGACCACGCAAGCTGGAACTTCGGATATCTGACTAAAAATGCTTTATGGAGTTTTTTATACTTTTGTCTTAATGTTTTTTCCGAAATAACATATAAAGGCGAACCGTATTTATCTATTAGGTCTTTTACCTTTATCCCATCTATTTCATCTATAACTGTTATGTAATCTTTTTTCCCGAATTTATTGGGAACTCCTTCTGTCATTTTAACTATAACGGGCTTTTCATATATTCTTTTCATAAGTCTTATTTTTATAATTCTCCGTAAATGTTTATTTGTGCAAATTGCGATACATCGCCAATTAAGTCATAAGAATAACGAATAAACATAGTACCGACTTTATAATCTTCAAACGGTTTTACTTCATACCCCATTGCCAACTTAGCCAATGCATCGGGAATATTTTGTCCTGCACCCACAGCCAAATATACCCAAGCCGGTATTCTCGGATTTATTTCAATCAAATAATACTTTTCATCTTTTGTTTTAATCATTTCAAGCTCCATACCGCCACGCCACTTTGTTTTGGCAATAATATCACGAGTTATCTCCAACATTTTCTCGTCTTTTATTGTTATTCCACCCCACGCCTTACCTTTATCCGTTATATAAGTCTTTCGCATAGGTACCGCTGCCACAGTGTTTCCCTCACCGTCACCCAATGCAACAACATTCACCTCCGTACCGCTTACCATTTCTTGTACCACTACCGGCAATCCCCATTTTGCTTCCAATTTGGCAAAATAAAACAATGCTTGATCCCTGTTATAGGCTTTGTATGCCTCATAAAATTTCCCTTTCACAAAGAAAGGATAACTGATTTCTTCTTCAACTTTGAGAAAATCTTTTGCAGATAAAACAGTAACGGATTTTGGAACTGTAATTTCGTACTTCTTGGCAAATGCAGGAAGGTTTGCTTTGTGTCTTTCTTCAAATTGATCTAAAGACGGCAGGAATGTTGCTATTCCTTTTTCGTTAATTTTCTTAGAGTTCTTAATAAAAGTATAAAGCTCCGCATCAAAATTAGGAATAATCAAATCTAAATTTTCTTTGGCGTGTATCTCGAAAATCCTGTTCAAATATTCATCAGCACCCGAGGAAGGATAAGGCACCAAATATGCTTTATCAACCAAATCTTTCATATAAATTCCGGGCTCCAAGTTTTCATAAGCCAACCCCACAATTCTAACATCAAAAGTATCCGATTCTTTTAATCCTCGAATAACCGGAATGCCCGGACCGGGACTGTCAATATTGTTCAATCCGGTAACACCAATCGTAATTTTTTTCTTTTCCATTTACATTATTTTTCCAATAAGTCGTATTTTTCCAACATATTCAAAAAGTCGATAACATCTTTTTCTGCTTGATCTTTACTTATATCAAAAATCCCTGTCAATTCATTGACTATCTCTTCTTGCGACAAATCTTTACGAAGCAATTTAAGAATCTCATAGCCTGTGGAATTTACGGAAAATGATTCTCCCGTGTAAGGGTTAAAAACAAACCCGCTTTCATTTATTGCCAAATCTTTTATCTTCATTATTAAAAATTTTAAGGTTAGACTACATTACATCCCAAATGGTTTAAAAAAGAACACAAAATATTTCAAAATTCCTTTGCATAAAAATATTACCTTTGTGACAAATCTTTTTAAAAATCCAAATTTAATGAAATTCGGAATTGTTGTTTTCCCGGGATCGAACTGCGACAGGGATATGCACTATGTGTTAAATAATATCTACGGACAAGAAGTTGTTTATTTGTGGCATAAAGATACCGATTTACAAAATGTTGACGGAATAATTTTGCCGGGTGGATTTTCTTACGGCGATTATTTAAGGTCGGGTGCATTGGCAAAATTCTCACCTATTATGCAAGAAGTTGTAAAATTTGCAAAAGCAGGAAATTTTGTTCTCGGTATTTGTAACGGATTCCAAATACTTTGTGAAGTAGGACTGCTGCCCGGTGCACTTCTCCCCAACACAAACCAAAAATTCATATGCAAAAACACAAACATTATAGCTACTAATAATAAAACGATAATTACCACACACATTCCCAGGGGAAAAGTTTTAAACATCCCGATAGCTCACGGAGAAGGAAGATATTATGCTGACGAAGAAACCATAAGAAATTTACACCTAAATAACCAAATAGTCTTTAAATATTGCAACGAAAACGGCGAAACTGTTGAAGAAGCAAATCCTAACGGTTCCATCGAAAACATTGCGGGAATTTGCAACGAATCAAAAAATGTGTTCGGAATGATGCCACACCCCGAAAGGGCAAGTGATATAGAACTCGGCAATGTTGACGGTAGGTATATTTTCGATTCAATCATAGAAAACTTATCGTGACCGGATGAAACCTATAACGCCAGAAGAAGACAAAATAATCCGACAGAAGTTTGAAAGCATCCTGAAAAAATGTGCTTCGTGCCAAAAACCCGATAACCGTGCAAAAATAGAAAAAGCTTTTGAATTTGCTTATGATGCTCATAAAGACACCAGAAGAAAATCCGGCGAACCATATATTTTACACCCGCTTGAAGTTGCAGATATAGCTATTTCGAAAATCGGTCTGGGAACAACTTCGTTTATTTCCGCACTGCTTCACGATGTGGTAGAAGATACGGAACACACAATAGAAGATATAAAATTTCACTTTGGTGATACAGTTGCTTACATAGTAGAAGGATTAACAAAAATATCCAAGTTAGCCGAAAAAAATAAAACAGGATTACAAGTCGAAAATTTCAGAAAAATCCTCCTCACTCTATCAAAAGATGTCCGTGTTATTTTGATTAAATTATCGGACAGGTTGCACAATCTACGTACACTTGATGCAATGCCCGACCACAAAAAAAGTAAAATAGTATCCGAAACTCTTGCCGTTTATGTTCCAATAGCACACAGGCTCGGTCTGTATCCGATAAAAACCGAATTGGAGGATATTTGTTTTAAATACAGGAATCCGGAGATTTACGAAAAAATAAAGAAGAAAATCGAGCTGAAAAAAACTTCGGTAGAAGAACTTTTCAATAAATTTATTGAACCTCTTAAACCACGCTTGGACGAACTCGGAATAAACTACGAAATAAAATACCGCCTTAAATCTGTTGCTTCCATCTACCGCAAAATGAAAGAAAAAGGGGTTAGTTTTGAAGAAGTTTACGATGTTTTTGCAATCCGTATTGTTTTTGACCCGACTGACCCCAAATTGGAAAAAAGTCAATGCTTTACGATTTATTCCATAATATCCGACCAATACCGGCCTCACCCCGGCAGACTTCGCGACTGGATAAACAACCCGAAACCAAACGGATATGAAGCCCTGCATACAACGGTAATGGGACCGGAAGGCAAATGGGTGGAAGTGCAAATACGTTCCCGCCGAATGGACGAAATTGCAGAAAAAGGTTATGCCGCTCATTGGAAATATAAAGAAAATAAAGACCAGGAAACGGAAATAGACAAATGGATAGCAAAAATTCGCGAAACACTTGAATTACAGCTCTCATCAGGAGAAGACTTTCTTTCTACGTTTGAAGTTGATATTTTCAACCTTGAAGTTTATGTTTTCACACCAAAAGGCGAAATGAAGGTACTGCCTTACGGTGCTACGGCTCTTGATTTTGCTTACGAAATTCACACGGAAGTAGGAAACCACGCAATAGGTGCAAAAGTAAATTACAAACTTGTTCCGCTAAACTACAAATTACAAAGCGGCGACCAAGTGGAAATTATTACATCGGACAAACAAAAGCCGCAGCGTGACTGGTTGAACTTTGTAGTTACCTTAAAAGCAAAGTCAAAAATCAAAGAAGCCTTTAAGAAAGAAAGAAGGGAAAACATAGAAAAAGGTCAAGAGATTTTTAACAAGTTGAGACAAAAAGTCGGTTATTCGTTGCCCATAAAAAAGATAATGGATTATTACAAGGTGAAAGAGAAAGATGAATTCTTTTGCAAGCTGGGCGGCGGCATCATTGACTTAAACAAAGACTTAAACAAAATAATAGAAAAGAAGCGCAAATTCAAGTACATAAAATACTGGGGGCTTCAGCTCAAAAAAGTACTTCCGGGTTCTTCGTCATCATCAAGTGAAAACAAGCAAAAGGAAAAAGAAATAGTTGTTACCGAAAGCTCTGAACTGGACAACTACATTCTTGCAAGCTGTTGTAATCCGATTCCGGGCGACAAAGTAGTAGGCTATTTAAATGAAGATAACATAATAGAAATACACAAAACAGATTGTGAAGTCCTAAAAAAACTCGGTGCGGCACACGGCGACAGAATTAAACAAATTAAATGGAGTACATTCAGGGTTTTATCGTTTTTGGCCCGTATCAGGCTAAAAGGATTGGACAGAGTAGGAATTCTTCAAGACATTACTTCAGTAATTTCCGACAAACGCAAAATAAATATGCGTACCGTTAAAATTGATGCCACGGGCGGATTTTTTGACGGTTATCTCGATTTGTATGTACACAGCAAAGAAGACCTTGACAGCATTATAGAAGAACTTAAGAAAATAAAAGGAATGAAAACCGTTAGAAGAGAAGAAGTTATAGACAGTTTATCATAATTCTTATTTTCTTTTTTAAACCTTTTGCCTGTTTTTATAGTCAAACCTATTTTATAAAAAATGTCAGCAATTACAACCAACATAAAGACAATTGCAAAAGGCAGTTTACTTTCCTATTCTCAAATCCTGTTTGCGGAAAATGCTGCATTCAGCATATTAATTTTTATTGCTTCATTTATAGACTTTTATGTTGGATTGGCAGGTTTGGTTTCTGTATTTATTGCCAATTTGCTTGCACTTGCACTGGGCTATTCCCACTTTAAAATAAGCAGCGGACTGTACGGATTCAACTCTCTTTTGGTAGGAATGGGAATAGGATTAAATTACGACCCGTCGGTTAATTTGTTTATACTTATTGCACTTATAGCCGTTTTGACATTATTTATTACATTATCGCTTGAAGGTGTTTTGTCAAAATACGGATTACCTTTTTTGGGACTGCCTTTTTTAATTTCAATTTGGATCGTTTCGCTATCATTTTCACAATTCAGCAACCTGATAATCAGTGAACGAAACATTTATACGGCAAATGAATTATACGGTCTTGGCGGTTTGTGGCTCGTGAATTTAAGCGATTCAATTTCACACTATTTGAACAACACCCCTTGGCAAACATATTTTTTGTCACTTAGTGCCATATTTTTTCAATACAGCCTTATAACAGGGATAATTATTGCCCTGCTTTTATTTATTCACTCGCGGGTTTTGTTTTTATACTCACTGCTGGGTTTTTTCTCAGCATATTTATTTTACCGGTTGCTCGGTGCTGACGCCGATTCATTAAATTATACATATTACGGATTTAATTTTATTCTTTCATCTCTTGCAATTGCATACTTTTACAAGCCTTCTACAGCATCGGTTATAACCACAATTATTTTAATACCTGTTATTGTAATTATAACTTTAGCGGCAGACAGCTTTTTCTCAATTTTTCATATTTCTGCGTATGCCTTCCCATTTGTAATTTCAATTTTGGGACTGATGTATGCTTTAAGTTTAAGGTTGTCCCCCAAAGTTTTTTTGTACCGCATTCCAATTCAGCAAGAAAAACCTGAGTTTAATAAATATTACTATGCAGTAAATAAAGACCGATTCGGTTTTTTGAATTATTTCCCGATAAATCTTCCTTTCTGGGGAAAATGGACTGTCACACAAGCACACAACGGACAGTACACCCACAAAGAAGAATGGAAATATGCTTGGGATTTTGTAATTAAAGATGATGGGAAAGAATTTGAAAACGAGGGATACAAACCGGAAGACTATAAATGCTACGGAAAGCCTGTTGTTTCACCTGCTCCGGGAGTAATCGTTGCCGTAGAAAATAATGTCCCCGATAATGCAATAGGCGAAGTTGACACAACTCATAATTGGGGAAACTCAATTGTTATCAAGCACACTGAATATTTGTATTCCCAACTCAGCCACCTCCAACCCGGAAGCATAAAAGTTAAAACAGGAGATTATGTTGCAAAAGGACAAGTCTTGGCAAACTGTGGGAACTCTGGACGCAGCCCTTATCCACATTTGCATTTTCAATTACAGGCTTCTCCAGACATCGGATCACCGACTATTTTTTACAAATTATCCAACTACCTGAAGCATTCGAAGAACAAAACAGAAATTATTGAAACGGGAATCCCGCAAGAAAATGAAGTGCTGGAAAACATAACAGAAACCAAACTAATAAAAAACTGTTTAACTTTTGTGCCCGGACAAAAACTTGAATTCACCTACCTGAAAAACAACATAAAACAACAAGGTATTTTCGAAGCCAACACAGACATTTACAATAACAATTATCTTTATGATACTGAAAACGATTCGTACTTATATTATTTAAACAACGGCACATTTTTTATAACTCAAAACTATAAAGGCAAAAAAAGTTCTCCACTTTTCCTTTTATACTTGACAGCACGAAAAATAATGCTGGCTTATTACGAAAATATTACGGTAGAAGATATTATACCTGTTCATCAAGCAGGTTTCCCAAAACCTATAAGAATAATA
>JALWKH010000454.1 GCA_026996635.1 Bacteroidales bacterium
TTAATTTTTATGAAAAATTGAAAAAAAACAATACAATGATATACTAAAAGTTTAATTTTTTAGTTTAATAATCATTTTTAGTCGTTTAATAAATTAAAATACAGCCGGCTTAAGGTACCTATTTTTTTATTATCTTTGCAAAAAAAAACCGTACATCGCTTATGAAAAAAAAGAAAAAGGAAGACATTAGAGTTCTTTTTATTTTTCAGGAAATATCACCTTTCGTAAAAGAAACCGACAGGTCGTTGCTTGGACATATGCTGCCTCGTAAAATTCAAGAAAAAGGTGGAGAAATCAGAACATTTATGCCATCTTACGGTATTATTAATGAAAGGAAAAACCAACTTCACGAAGTTATCAGGTTGTCAGGTACAAATATTGTGATTAATGATAACGATAATCCTCTCATAATCAAAGTTTCTTCAATTCCTCTGGCTCGGATGCAAATTTATTTTATTGACAATGAAGACTATTTTGTAAACAGGGCAATTCTTCGTGATGACGAAGGGAATTTTTATGAAGACAATGATGAAAGAGCGATTTTCTTTACAAAAGGAGTTTTGGAAACCGTAAAGAAATTAAGGTGGATACCGGATATTATACATATAAGTGGGTGGATAGGCCATTTGTTTCCGTTGTATATTAAGCAGGTGTATAAAGATGAGCCCTATTTCCAAAATGCAAAAATTGTTTATTCTTTATATGATGATAAATTTGATGGGGAATTGAATAAAAAATACAAGGATAAACTGAAATTTGATAACATCCCGGCTTCAACTTTGAAGATACTTTCGCCTCCTAACTATGTAAATACTTTAAAGTTGGCATTGAATTTTTCCGATGGAGTTTCTTTTATGGATGATAATGTTGATGAAGAAATTGTTAAGTACATAGATAAATTAAAAATACCTTCACTGGGCAAAGCAGATATAAATACTGAAGATTATGCAGACAAATACCTCGAATTCTACAAAAAGCTGCTTTCTACGGAATATATTCAAGCTTAGCTTGTTGCTTCCGGTTTTTTTTCAGCTTTTTTGGGGTTGTAAAAAGGATGACGGAACACTTGGATTGAGTGTGTATGACGGGGAAGTTTTAGATGCAGAAATTGTTACTCTTAATAACTTTAATGTTTATCCCTATCAAGAAGACTCCGTTTCTACGGATGAAAGGTCGAAAATCTTATTGGGAAGTTATTACGATCCTGTTTTCGGCAGCGTAAAGGCTGAGTTTGCCGCTCAATTTTTGCTAAACTCATTTAATGTGGATTTTGGCAATAATCCTCAGGCAGATTCCGTAAAGTTAAGATTAAAGTGTGTCGGTTATTACGGGACTGATACAACAACAGTCCAGACTTTTAAAATTTATAAGCTGACAGAGCCGCTTGTTCGCGATACTGTTTATTATGCAAATACGGATATTTCTGCAATGGCTGATTTGTCTTCGCCTTTAGCAGAATATTCGGTTGCTTTTAATCCTAACAGCGGATACTTAGAAATTCCACTGCCTGTAGAACTCGGTAATGACTTGTTGAACGATACAGCCGCATATTCCGACAATGAAACTTTCACTCAGGCATTCAAAGGTTTATATGTTGCTGCCGAAGATGTGAATAGTGGTGGATCTGTCTATTATTTTTCTCCAATAACTGAAGATGGAGTAGTGATGACCGTATATTTCCACAATGATTCTCTTGATTCGTTGAATTATAATTATTATGTGACACAAAAGTCAGCTTATTTCAATCTGTTTTATCACGATTATACCGGTACGCCTGTAGAAACATATTTGCAAGATAGCATAGCTGAAGAAGATTATGCTTATGTGCAAGCGGCAGCAGGTGTTAAATCCATTGTTGATATTTCTCCTTTGCTTACTTTTAAGGATAGTGGTATTGTAGGCATCAATAAAGCAGAACTGATTTTGGATGTGGATACAAGCCAGAATAACGGTCTTGACCCGCCTGAAAGATTACTTTTGGAAATTATTGATGATAATGAAACTTTTGATGCTCCATATGATTATTTTATGAATAGCCAATATTTCAATGGATATTACGATGTAACTTCGGGTCAATATAAATTTGTCATTACTCAATATGCACAGGAATTGCTAAAGGGATTGCAAACTGATACAAAACTCAAGATTTTCCCGGAAGCAACAAAAACAATAGCAAGAAGGGTCATACTTAAAAAAGATTTTAAGTTGAAAGTTGTTTACACTAAATTTTAAAGATTAACAATTATGTGTGGTATTGTAGGTTATATAGGACATAAAGAAGCATATCCTATTTTGATAAACGGTCTGAAGAGGCTGGAATACAGAGGATATGATTCGGCAGGTATTGCACTGATTGACGGTGCACCGAAAGTTTATAAAAAGAAAGGAAAGGTTTCCGACCTTGAAAATTTTGTTAAAGGTAAAGATGTGTCGGGAACTATTGGAATTGCACATACAAGATGGGCTACACACGGAGAGCCGAACGATATAAATGCACACCCCCATGTCTCGATGAATGGGAAGTTTATCATCATTCATAACGGAATAATTGAAAATTACAGCAAATTAAAAGATAAACTTGAAGCACGGGGGTATGTATTTAAAACTGAAACCGATACCGAAGTTTTGGTTAACTTGATAGAATACATTTATTTAAAAGCACGTGAAGCAGGCAGGAATTTAAGTGCGGCAGATTCCGTAATGTTAGCTTTGCATAAGGTTATCGGGGCTTACGGAATTCTTGTTTTGTCAGTGGATGAACCCGATAAACTTATTGCGGCAAGAAACGGTAGTCCGTTGGTTATCGGTGTCGGAAAAAACGAATACTTTTTTGCTTCCGACGCAACACCTATAGTAGAGCATACCAAAAGTGTGATTTATATGAATGACGGTGACTTTGCCGTTGTAACTAAAGATAATTTTAACCTTAAAACTATATCTAACGATCCCGTAGAGCCTGAAATAAAGAAGTTGGATATAGACATTGCATCCATTGAAAAAGGCGGCTACGATCACTTTATGCTCAAGGAAATTTTTGAACAACCGCAATCAATAAAAGATACTTTTAGAGGAAGAATTTCTCATGATTTGGACAATATTGTTTTGGGTGGTCTTCACAAAGTGATGGACAAATTGGTTGATGCCAAAAGAATAATTATTGTAGGTTGCGGTACTTCTTGGCATGCAGGATTGGTCGGAGAATACTTAATAGAAGAATATGCAAGAATACCTGTTGAAGTGGAATATGGGTCGGAATTCAGATACAGAAACCCTATTTTGTACGAAGACGATATTGTAATTGCAATAAGCCAAAGCGGGGAAACAGCTGATACACTGGCTGCCATTCGTATGGCAAAAGAGAGGAACGTTACTGTGTTGGGGATTTGCAATGTGGTAGGTTCAAGTATCCCGAGGGAAACCGATGCAGGTGTTTATACTCATGCCGGTCCCGAAATAGGTGTGGCTTCCACAAAGGCTTTCACGGCACAAGTTACTGTGCTTACGATGTTGGCTTACCTGTTGGGACATAAGAAAGGTGTAATCTCAAAAGATGAGTTTAGAAACTTGCTTAAGGAACTTCATCAGATACCGGATAAAATTTCCGAAGTGCTCAAGTCAAACGATTATATCCTGAAAGTAGCACAAAAGTTTACCGAATCGACCAATTTCTTGTATTTAGGTCGAGGGGTATTATTCCCTGTAGCATTGGAAGGTGCCCTTAAGCTCAAAGAAATTTCTTACATACATGCCGAAGGTTATCCCGCTGCCGAAATGAAGCACGGACCTATTGCACTTATTGATAAGAATATGCCTGTGGTGGTAATTGCTACAAAAGATAAATCTTACGAAAAAATCGTAAGCAACATTCAAGAAATAAAGGCTCGTAACGGTATTGTAATTGCCGTGGTAACTAAAGGTGATACTACTATTGCCAATATGGCTGATTATTTAATAGAAGTTCCCGAAACACACGATTCTTTAGCTCCGTTGCTTACGGTAGTGCCTTTGCAGTTGTTGGCATACCATATTGCAGTGCTTAGAGGTTGCAATGTAGATCAGCCGAGAAATCTTGCAAAATCGGTAACGGTTGAGTAATGACCGCTAGCAACATATATGTTATTATTGTTGCAGGGGGGAGTGGCAAAAGAATGTCGTCTTCCCTCCCGAAACAATTTTTATCGGTTAACGGAACTCCCATAATCGTTCATACCATTAACAAGTTTGATAAAGCTTTAGAAGATTTTAATTTAATTGTGGTTATGAATCCCGAATGGATTGGGTATTGGGATGAGTTGGCACATAAATTTGATGTCAGGACACATACTGTTGTAGAAGGTGGTGCAGAGCGTTTTTTTTCGGTAAAAAATGCCCTAAATTCCATAAGTGATTCTTCAAGTGATGCGGTTGTGCTTATCCACGATGCCGTTCGTCCTTTGGTTGATGAAGAAACTATTCGTAATGTA
Source organism: Bacteroidales bacterium (assembly GCA_026996635.1). Classification (GTDB taxonomy): domain Bacteria; phylum Bacteroidota; class Bacteroidia; order Bacteroidales; family JALTDM01; genus JALTDM01. The sequence continues at coordinate 4,464 of JALWKH010000454.1, forward strand.
GTAAATCAGTCTGGAGAAAAGGGATGTTCTATTCCTGTTGTACCTGTTTCACAAAGTTTAAGGGAGAAATCCGGAGATGGGTTTTCACGTCCTGTTGACAGAAATAATTTTATTGTAGTCCAAACTCCGCAAGGTTTTAACCTCGCAAAAATAAAGGATGCATATAATTTGGGCTATAAAAAGATATTTACGGATGATGCCACTGTTTTTGAAGCGGCAGGGAACGAATTGTTTTATACGGAGGGTAAATCCTTTAATTTGAAAATCACTTATCCCGAAGATATCTTGCTTGCCGGATGTTTACTTGGCGAATGATGTTCGGCATAATCAGATATTAAAAAAAGACTTACTTTTGTAATTCACAAAATCTTGAAAATAATGGCAGACGAAAAAATAAGAGTAGCTGTATCTCACGGTGATATAAACGGCATAAGTTACGAAGTAATGCTTAAAACTTTTGCCGACAACAGAATATCGGAAATTTGTACACCTATAATATACGGATCAGCAAAAGTAGCCGCTTACCATAGAAAAAACATAGGGTTGCAGAACTTCAGTTTTAACCAAGTTTTGTCTGCAGAAAAAGTAAATCACAAAAGACCGAATCTCGTAAACTGTGTAGATGGGAACATTAAGGTGGAATTGGGGCAAACAACAAAAATAGCAGGTGAAGCAGCGATACGTTCGTTGGAATGTGCTCTTACCGATATACTAGAAGGCAAAGCTGATGTTTTGGTGACAGCTCCTGTAAATAAGCACAGCCTTTATTCCGATAAGTTCCCGTTTAAGGGACATACCGACTTTTTGAGGAGTTATTTTAATGTTAAGAATGTGCTTATGTTTATGATTAGCGAAAACATAAAAGTCGGTGTTGTTACGGGACATATTCCTCTGTCGAGTGTGGTGGAAAAGATTAATGCAGACCTTGTATATGAAAAGATTAAGTTGATGCACAACAGCTTGAAGATGGATTTTAACATTCGTAAGCCTAGAATTGCAGTGCTCGGGTTAAATCCGCATGCAGGCGATAACGGGTTGTTGGGCGAAGAAGAAAAGTATATAATTGCTCCAGCCATAAAACAAGCGTTCGAAGAAGGGATAAAAGTGTTCGGTCCTTATCCTGCCGACAGTTTCTTTGGTGCAGGACATTATAAAAAGTTTGATGCAACACTTGCAATGTATCACGACCAAGGGCTGATACCTTTCAAGACTTTGAGTTTCGGACAAGGTGTAAATTATACAGCAGGATTGCCGATTGTGAGAACATCACCCGATCACGGTGTAGGTTACGATATTGTTGGAGATAACAAATCCAATCCGGATTCGTTCAGGAATGCAATTTATTTGGCAATAGATATTTACCGCAACCGCAAAATGAACATCGAGTTAAAATCGGGAGCTCTTAAGAAAAGCTTAGACCAGGTAAATAAAGCTACGGAAGACGAAAATATCAATCTGGAACAAATTCAGGAAGAAGACGACGGAATCATCATTTAAGAATTTGTGCCGGGGAATTGCTTAATGTAAACATCTTGTTGCGGGAAGGGTATCTGAATACCTTCGTTTTCGAAGTGCTTGTATATTGAATATCTCAAATCGCTTTTTATATTTCTTACGGTAAAAGTTTCGTTCGTCCAAAAATAAATTCTGAAAATAAGTGCTGAGTCGCCAAAATCGTTAAACCTTACAAAAGGTTTTGGATTTTTTGCAATTTTCGGATGTTCGTCTGCTACTTTTAGCAAAATGTTTGTAACCTTATCTACATCAGAACCGTAGGCAACCCCTACTTCAACATAAAATCTGGTTTTTTCGTCTATTGCCGTCCAGTTGATAACATTTTCACTGAGAAGTTTTGAGTTGGGAACAATTATAATTACACCGTCGCGTGTTAAAACTTTTGATGTTCTAAGTTTTATTTCTTTTACCGTTGCCACAGTATCATCGCTCATCTGGACAACATCTCCAACTCTTACATTTCCTTCGAACAACAAAAAAATTCCTGAAATTATATCATTGAAAATTTGTTGTATACCAAGCCCCATTCCAACCAAAAATGCGGCAGAAGATGCAATCAGGTAATCTATGTTGACACCTATTATTTCAAGAATGGTAACAATGGCAATAACCCAAGTGAAGTATTTGATTAAAATGTAAATTGTTGATATTGTTTTTTTATCGTGTTTTTTTGCCAAACGGTAGAGGAAGATTTTTTTTAGCCCGCGTAAAAAAATGATTGTAACCGCTATAATAATTATTGCTATGATGATTTGATACGGTGTAAGTATATATTTACCAACTTCGATTAAGTGATAGCCTAAAATTTCTCTCATCAGAATCAGATATTTTATACAAATGTATAAAAAGTTTATGTGAAATTATGCCGGTATGCTAAAATTAAAAAAATTAACTTTGCGAAAAATATGTTGGTTATGCCTGATTTTGCCAGATTTACATTGAAGAACGGGTTGAAAGTATTGATGTATATGGACGATACAACTCCGCTTATCTCCTTGAACATTCTTTATAAAGTGGGTTCGAAGCACGAAAATGAAAATATGACAGGGTTTGCCCACCTGTTTGAACATTTGATGTTTGGCGGTTCCATTCATATTCCGGATTATGACACACCACTTGAAATGGCAGGTGGTGAAAATAATGCGTTTACCAACCAGGATTTTACCGATTATTATTTGACAATTCCTGCGGAAAATATAGAAACGGCTTTTTGGTTGGAGTCGGACAGAATGCTTAGTTTGGCTTTTACGCCTAAGAGTTTGGAAGTGCAAAAAAAGGTTGTGATAGAAGAGTTTAAAGAAAGATACCTAAACAAGCCTTATGGGGATTTGTATTATTTGTTGTATGACCTTTCGTATAAGGTTCATCCGTATAAATGGCCTACGATAGGTAAAGATGTTTCACATATCGAAAAGGCTACGCTTGATGATGTAAAACACTTTTTCTTTAAGCACTATGCACCGAATAATGCAATAATGACGATTGCCGGAAATTTGGATTACGGCAAAATGAAAAAACTTGTTGAAAAATGGTTTGAGGATATTCCGAAAAGAAATATCGATTCGCATATTATACCCGAAGAACCTGCACAAAAAGAAGAAAGGCGTAAGGTTGTAAAACGCGATGTACCTTATTCAAAGCTGATGATTGCTTACCATATGCCGGGGAGAAAGGAGAAGAGCTTTTTTGTCTATGATTTGATTTCAGATATTTTGGCAAACGGTAAATCGGCAAGGTTTTATAAACGCTTGGTGAAGAAAGGGGATATTTTTCTTAAAGCCGATGCGTATGTAACGGGAAATATTGACAATGGTTTGTTTGTGATTGATACGATGATTAAAGACGGAGTAAATCCCGAAGATGCCGAAAAAGCAATTTATAAAGAGCTTAACGAAATTATACAAGGAAATTTTGACGAGAAGGAAATGGAGAGGATGAAGAACAAATATGAAGCTTCGCACCAGTTCGGGTTATATGAATTATCTTCAAAATCATTGTATTTTTCTTATTATGAGTTGCTTGGTGATGCATCGTTGATGGATAACGATCCTGAATATTATGCCGCTGTTACCAAATATCAAGTTGTTGAAGCGGCAAAGTCATTGTTTGATTCGTCAAACAGAAATGTACTTTGGTATTTGAAAGATTAGGTATTAGTACTCATCAAATGAGTTTTGAGTCCTTCGCCTGTTGCCTCTCGGAGTAAATCCGGGATTGAAAAAGTCGTCAACATCCGGTTCTTGATACTTGTCGGGACTTTTTTCCCATTCTTTTACATCTTTGGTAAATTCTTCGTCAAGTTGTTCTTCGTTGACGGCGTGCCCTTGGTGGTATTCTATAGTTTTTACCAAATGCCCTCTCTGATCGTAAAATTCCCAAACACCTTCTTTGAGTCCGTTTTTATATGCACCTTTTACTTTTATGTGCCCGTTAGGCCAATATGAAATAATTGGTCCGTCAAATTCTCCGTTTTTGTAGTACATAACTAGTGAAGTGTCTCCGTTTGGGAAAAATTGTACTTGTAAGCCCTCTTTTTTCCCGTTAACAAAATTAGCTTTTTCTGCGACACCGCCTTCATGGAAGTAAGTTGTTTGAAGCCCGTTCTTAACACCCTTATCGTAGTTTATCGTTCTAAGCAATTTGCCTTGAAC
>JALWKH010000455.1 GCA_026996635.1 Bacteroidales bacterium
CGGGTCATAAACAAAATGCTGGTAATCTTCAGGATCGTGACCACCGTAAAATGTCCACATTCCTTTTCCGTAAGTTCCGTGAATATACCGAGCTTCGTGTGCAGCTTTGTTTTCGCCCATTATAAGTACATTCTTTTTAATAACATCTTCATTGAATGCCGTTGTCTGCCCCATAAAACCTTTGATAACCTTTGTATGATTCTGGCATAAAATCGTAGGGATAGGATCCCACTTTGCAGAAAAATCGAACAAAGTAAAATAATCTTTATCTTTAGGCACTTTTCTGGTGCGGGTTACATCTATATTGGAAAATTCGTACTCGTAAGGATTCATCACAAGTTTAAAATTTTCGAAAGCAAAGGTTTGAGAAAAATCAAGCTTTTGCTGTGCATCTGGGTCGGCAGGGTCGCCATCGTAAATTGAAGCACAAATATCTGTATTGTGTGCTGCAAGAGCAATATCATATGTATCTGTAGCAGAACACATTGCAAACAAATAACCTCCACGCGACACAAAATCCCTGATTTTTTGTGCCACATAAAGTTTCAGCTTCGACACTTTTTTAAAACCGTACTTGTGTGCCAAAGCTTCTTGGGTTTTTACCTCGTTTTGATACCAAGGTGTGTTGTGGTATGCCGCATAAAATTTGCCGTATTGTCCCGTAAAGTCCTCGTGATGTAAATGCAGCCAGTCATATTTATCCAATGCACCTTCAATTATATCGCCGTCGTAAATTACATCATAAGGAATTTCGGCATAAGTAAGCACAAGGGTAACGGCATCATCCCAAGGTTGTTTATTTTTTGGCGAATACACTGCAATTTTAGGAGCGACCTCAAGTTTAACGGCATCCATATTCACATCGGGACGGGCTATATATTCCAAAATTGATGCGGCTTTGGCATCCGCTATTACCTCATAAGAAACGCCCCTGATAACACATTCATCTGCTATTTCTTTGTGATACGGAATCAAAAACGAACCGCCGCGGTAGTTCAAAAGCCATTTAATGTTTACTCCGTTCTGAAGCACCCAATATGCAATACCGTAAGCTTTGAGATGATTTTTTTGAGCATCATCCATATAGATAAGTATGGACGACGAAAAAGCCTTGGCAAGAAAAAAAATTGATAATATGAAAACAAAAAACTTCTTCATTTGATTAATTATTCAACGGCAAATTATGTTAAAACGGTGCACCATCATCAATATTGCCTCCCAAGCCGTCATTAATATTCAAATCTTCCGGTGATAAATCCGGAATATCTTCTTCTTTATTAATTTTAGAAGGTATAATCAAATTCTCGCCATCGCCAAAACCTCCATCATCAAACATTCCTTCGTCATCATCCCAATTTGTAAACAATGTGTAATCTCCGATAAACCTCAGCCTTACAGTATCTGTTACACCATTACGGTTTTTTGCAATAATAATTTCCGCCAGACCTTCTGTAGGTTGATTGTTTTCATCGTGAGTAATACCCAACCTTTCGGGTCTGTGAATAAAAATCACCATATCGGCATCTTGTTCAATGGCTCCCGATTCGCGCAAGTCCGAAAGCATTGGTCTTTTGTGCTTATCACTTCTTTTTTCGAGTTCACGGTTAAGCTGTGACAATGCAATAATAGGAATATTCAGTTCTTTAGCCAATGATTTGAGCGAACGGGAAATAATGCTTACTTCTTGCTCACGGTTTGTATTTTTCTTCACATTATCGGCATTCATAAGCTGCAAGTAATCGACTACCAAGAGCTTAATATCATATTTCTTTTTCAGCCTGCGTGCAATTGCCCTGAGTTCAAAAACACTTATACCCGAATCGTTTATATAAATAGGAGCTTTATTCAGCCGTTCTATTTGTTCGTTTAATCTCTTCCACTCGGACTCGCTCAGTTCACCATTCATCAATTTACGTG
>JALWKH010000456.1 GCA_026996635.1 Bacteroidales bacterium
GATTAATCGAGAAAGACCCTTCCAATATTGATTTTAAGCTGGAACTTGCACGGTTGTACGAAAATGAAGGCAGTTATGAGGAAGCAATAAAAATTTTTGATGATATAGAAAAAGTAAATGGATTAAATGAAGATATTTCAATCGAAAAAGAAAAGCTGTATTTAAGGCTGAATAAGTATGACAAAGCAGTCGGTGAAATAAAGAAGTTACTTGAAAAAAATCCCGACAGAGTAGAATATTACGGTGAGCTTTCCTCTCTTTATATGCATATGAACAAACCTGACAGTGCGTATTCGATGATAAAAAAAATATTAGCAATTGATCCTACCAGCGGTAAGGCTTATTTGTCATTGTCCGAGTATTACCAACTTACACACAAAACGGATAGTGCATTTTGGGCTTTGGGTAAAGCTTTCGAGTTGCCTTCGCTTGATTTGGGTACAAAGGTGGATGTTGCATATAATTATATGAAGTTTTACAGCAGGGATTCGTTGAATTATGCTAAGATTGATACTTTGGTGAAAATTCTTGTAAAGAAATATCCGTCCGATGCAAAGAGTTATACTTTGGCATCTGATTATTATTCTCAAAAAAGAGACCTTAAATCCGCAAAAAAATATCTGCTTAAAGCCAAACAGTTTGATAAAAGTAATTATTTGATATGGCAGCAATTGATGTACATAGACAATTATTATCAGGATTATGATTCTTTAACAAAGCATGGACGTGAGGCTGTGAGTTTATTTCCTTTAGTGTCAAGGTTTTATTTATATACAGGTATAGGTTATTATATGAAAGCACAATACGACAGTGCAATTTATTTTTTGAGGGAAGGTGTAACATATGTAGTGGACAGCAGCCAGTATAAGGATTTTTATTATTTCTTGGGTGAAGCGTATTACAGAAACGGAAAACCGGATTCGTCTTTTGTGTTTTTTGATAAACTTCTCAAGATTGATAAAAAGAATATAGGTGCAATGAATAATTACAGTTATTATCTTGCTCTGAATAATCGTGACCTTGATAAGGCGGATTCTTTAATGAAAATAGTTTTGAAATACTTTCCTGCAGATCCGAGTTATCTCGATACATACGGGTGGGTTTTGTTCAAAAAAGGCGATTATGAAAAATCTTTGCATTATTTGAAGTTGGCAATAGAAAACGGAGGGGATAAAAGCCCTACCATATTGCAACATTACGGGGATGTTTTGTTTAAGACAGGTAAGATTTTGGAAGCTGTAAAGTCGTGGAAAAAAGCTTATGTGTTGTCGAAAAACGAGAAACAGCGTGAAGGTCTGATGGAAAGGATAAAAAATAAAAAGCTGGTAGATGAGTAAAAAGAGTTTTTTCAATATATTTTTTGTTCTGTCGGCATTATTGCTGTTTTCCGGATGTGCAACTTTAAGTTTGCATAAAGGAGACGATACGGCAGAAAAAAAAGAAGTAAGAATAAAGCATCTTACTCCTAAAAAATATATTGCATACTTCAAAGAAAATTATCCCGATTATAAAAATTTGCAATTGAAATTCAAATTAAAGTTTGAAGAATCAGGTTCTTCCAAATCACTTAAGGGAGTAATAAAAACCAAAAGAGACAGCATAATTCTAATCTCATTGTATCATAGTACGGGAATACCAATTGCAAAAATTAAATTGACAAAAGATTCCGTGTTTTTGGATGACAGGTTGAACAAGAAATTTTACGCAAGTGACTATAAGTTGATAAATTCAAAGTACTTACTGACTTTAACTTATGACAATATAGAGGCGTTATTGTTTGCCAGACCTTTTATTTACGGTGATAGTGTTTTGGATGTGAAAAAATTTAAAGACTTTAAGCGCTATAAGGATTCTACCTTCTTTGTATTCAGATCTACCAGAAACAAGAAAATAAAGAAATTTTACAAGAA
>JALWKH010000457.1 GCA_026996635.1 Bacteroidales bacterium
TTCTACATCAAATTGCCGTGAAAAGACTATTTCAAAATCTTTTAACAAACCGTCGTATTTGCCTGTTTTATCAAAGAAATAAAAATACCTGTCAATTAAATCAAAAAAGGAAATTTCTTTAACGGTGTCAGAGTTTTTTAGAAATCTCACAAAATCATTTTGAGTATAGAATTTCATTTGATAGAAAACTTTTGTTTGAAAAAACACCTGCTTGCACTGTTCTTTTTCTGCTATTTGTTTAATAACAAATTTTAAAGATTTTTCCATTTTATCCGCATAAGGAAATTGAGAAAACGACTGCAAGCCAAAAAACAAAAAAGCAATTAATAGTAAAACTCTTTTCATAAAGTCACTCCTGTGTTTAATAGAAAATATCAGATTCTTTCCATTGAATATATTTTTCAAAATTTTCGCCAAAATATTTTCTGTTAAAAATAACTCCTTTTTTATTTGTTTTAGAGAATATTTTATAAAAAGACCTTTGAGGAAGTTGCATCTCTCTTCTTATTTGATTACACATTTGCATTGAAGTTGCTCTCATATAAAATTCACCTAATGTATTTTCGTCTGCTGTTCCAAAAGCAACATGATACATTTCGTGGAAAAAAGTCATTCCTATACCTGATGTAATCTTTTCACTCTCAGTAAAACCATGATAAGAAAGTTTCTGAAAATCAGTAAAATCAATTACAAGGGCATTATTTTTTAGAAAAGCCGTTCCAAATTTCACCAATTTATTAAAATCACGCTTTCCTTGATAAAGTTTAGTAAGTTTAGTTGCGCTGTAAACTTTAAATTTAACTTTATCGTCAATAAATGTTTTTAAATCCTTCCTTGCTTTTTCACTTCCACCTTCGTGTTCTCCATTGGCGCCTATTTGTAAATTCCCATCTTTGTCAACTTCAATGGATTTGTAGCCTGTGATTTTTTGTAAATCCGAAATTAGTTTTTGCTGTTCATCCTCATTTAAACCTGAAACATTTACCACCATTCCACTGGGGTCATCAAAGTTTACCGGATTTCCCCGCACATACGAATACAGGTTCCACGACATCGGGTCTAATTGGTCGTAGTCGTAGCCGGGGTCGGGACTTAAGAAGCGGCCATAGCCCTGGGAGTAGTATCTGGCTAACATGTAGGTGAGGCCTGTTTCATAGTCTTTTTCGTGGCCGGTGTAGGTAATTGTGTTGATTACCTCATCTTTGTCGTTTTCGTATGGTGCGGTTAACTCTTCTCCGTATGCAAGTGTGTCGGTGGTGTGTAAGATTTCTCCGTTTTCGTTGGTGATGTATCTTGTTGTTCCCAGATGGTCGTGGTGGTAGAAAGTGAGGTTGAATGGCATTTGAATTAGATTGATTGGTTTCTGTATTAATGGGGTTGTGGCTGTGTTTGTCTGATAGATTTCTATTTTGTATTCACCTTCGGGGATTTGTGGCTTTTGAGTCGGCATTTCAGTTGAACCTGTCAGGTAGTATTCAGGAAAGGTTACGGTGATTTTGTTTGTGTCGTAGTCTTCAGTGACTTCGGTGATTATATTGTCATTGTTGTCGTAGGTTGTTGAGATTTCGGTTTTAGGTAATATTGTTTCATTGCCTTTCATTATTTTTATCCATCTTCTGACTTTGTTTTTGTTGTCCGACGAACTGAATGTTTTGCCAGTGAAGTAGTCTGAATCTATTGTAATGGTTATTTTCCCCTTTTGCAATGTCTCAAGTTTTAATGTGAGGGTGTTTATTGTTTTGGGGGTGATGGTTGTTTGGTCCGTAAGGTTGGGTTGTATGCCTGTTATTGTGATTTCGGATGTTGATTGAATTGTTTGCGGGAATTCTTCAAAGAGTTTGTAGGTTGTGCCTTCCGGTTGTAAAAGTATGGCTTTGTAGGTGCCGTTGGGGATTTTT
>JALWKH010000458.1 GCA_026996635.1 Bacteroidales bacterium
CTGCGTGGTCAAAGTATTCTTTGTTACGGTATGATTTTATTTTGGGCTGCACAGCTGCAATTTTTTCGTCTCTTTCCAACACTTCAACTAACGACTCCAACCAACCTTCCGTTACCTCCAAATCACTATTGATAAGAGCAAAATATTCGTACCCATTGTCTATTTGCTTTAATCCGCGATTGTATCCGCCTGCAAATCCGTAATTTTTATCAAGTTTTACCAATTTTATTTGCGGATATTCCTTTTCAAGGAAATTTATGCTGTCATCACTCGAATTGTTATCAATTACCCAAATATCAGCAAGTTCCTGCGGTGTATTTTTAACAACCGAAGGCAAAAACTTTTCGAGCAACTCTTTCCCGTTCCAATTTAATATTACAACTGCAGTTTTTTTCATTTGTTTACTTTTTTAAATTAACACCTCACCTAACCAATCATCACTCCTATCGCCCAACCACCTATCAATTAGCAAATTAACACATTTTCACATTATTACATTATCACATTAGCAAATTATCGCATTAGCAAATTAGCACATTAAAATCACTTCTTCCGTTCCGTTACAAAATACGCAAACGCTTCCAAATAAGGAAAAATCTCACTACCGGAATACGGCTTAATGTATGAAATTGCCTTATCCCTGTATTCAATCATTTTATCGCGGGCATAATCAATACCGCCATTTGATTTTGCAAAATCTATCACTTCGTTAATTTCCTCTTTGGACTTTTCTTTTTTTCTCAAAACAGACATTATTTTTCTTTTGTCCTTTTTCTCCGCCACACTCAAAGCATAAATCAACGGCAATGTAATCTTTCTTTCTGCAATATCATTCCCGTAACTCTTGCCTGTCTTTACGGTTTTGTCATAATCCAGCAAATCGTCCTTTATCTGAAAAGCTATACCTATATTCAAACCGAATTGCTTCAAATCATCCACCTCCTTGTCAGTAGCACCCGCAGAAGCGGCACCTGCCTTTGTGCAAGCGGCAATAAGCGTCGCCGTTTTTTTGGTAATTATATCGTAATATGTTTCTTCTTTGATGTCAAGTTTTTTTGATTTTTCAATCTGAAGCAATTCACCCTCACTCATTTCTTTTACGGCTTCCGACACTATTTCCAACAGTCCGTATTCACCGCTACCAACTGCTTCAAGCAATCCCCTCGACAACAAATAATCGCCCATCAACACAGCAACCTTCGTCTTCCAAATGTTATGCAAGGTCAAAAAGCCTCTTCTGTATTTTGCCTCGTCAACCACATCATCGTGGATAAGGGTTGCAGTATGCATAAGTTCGATAAGAGTTGCGGCAACATAAGACGATTTAGGTGTTTCGCCGCTGTTTAAAAGTTTTGAAGATAAAAAAACCAAAATAGGCCTCATCTGTTTACCTTTTGCCCTGAGCAAATATTTAACAATCAGATTCAATGTAAATACCTCCGACATCATTGCTTTGCGGAAGTACTTATTAAATTCCGACAATTCGTTTTTTATGGGAGTTTTTATGTAATTTAAGTCTAATGCCATTACTAATTAATAAACTATTGTGCGATAGCAAATTTACATTACAAAAACGAATTGCAAACTTTTTGCAGCAAGTTTTTGGAAAAATAATATATAATCCACTGGTAATAACTTGATTATAAAACACACGACAAAGAAATTATAAAACATTTTTTACATTAACAAAAATCATAAAATTCACATCAATTTCAACTTAAAATTATAATGAATCTTGGGGGCTGTCCAAAAAAGGCAGCCCCTATTTTTTTTTTTATTTTTTTATATTTCGCTAACATTTCCATTGTTATCTCGTTGTTTTTTAGTATATTAGCGCCATAAAACACTTAGTTTTATGCGACCTGTTTTTAAGGAATATTTACAAGGGCAAGGT
>JALWKH010000459.1 GCA_026996635.1 Bacteroidales bacterium
CAACTAAGATACTTAGGGTTAATAGTTATATGTATTTGAGCTCTCTGGAGTACTTCTCAAAATTTAGATTGGATACAGTTCCAACTGAATCTAATAATTTTTTGGGGATTAAGGAAGACGTTCATAATATTTATACAGGCCAAGTAATGGATTTTCTTCAAGTTGATAACAATGAGTTTATTCTTACTGGACGTTTTGGAGTGTCTTTTATTAAAGATGATCATCAGAAATATATTGATTCTTCTTTTATCGGATATAAATTGTTAAAGTCCAAGTATGATTCGAACATTATTTATGTGAGTACTATTGATGGTTTTGTTATATTAAGTAAACAAAAAAACGATTGGATTAAGATAAATGAAATCAAATTTAATTCAAACGGAACATTGATTTATGAAACAAAACCGCATGAAGTATATTTGGCTTTACGAAATCGTATTTTAAAAAAAATTGTTTTTGATTCAACTTTTTCAAAATATTCGGTAAAAGATATTAACTTCAAGTATTATAAAGTCGGATATCCGCCAAGCTTATTTTCTCTAGACGATACTTTATTTTTGTTATATGATGACGATAATAAGGCAAAAGTACTATACCTTGACGAGACAAAAGATACTTTGTTGGATTGGCATTATAAGGTGAAATTTGAGCATAATTCCGATAACTATTCATTCCCGGGATATTATGACTATGGTGTATTAAAAAAAGATACAACTTATATTTTCTTGTCCGGATATTATTTTACCCGTGTGCGTATCCATGCGGACACTATTTATTTGGATAATAGTGACTTTAGGGCTGTAAAAACCAAAGGGCTTTTTAATATTTATTATGATAAAGATAAAAGATTGGTATGGGGCATATCTACAGACTATTTATATAACATCCCTTTTGATTATGTGCATGATGTTAAGCCTTTTAATTGTCTGATAACTTCAGTTGCTACCATTAAAGATTCATTACTTGCCATAAATAATGTAAATCCGTTAACAGTATTGGATTATAAATTCAATACGCTTATTTTTAATTTTGCAGCTCCTTATTTTGAGCGTTCGGATGCAATTACATATTCTTATTTCCTCGAAGGGTTTGATAATGAGTGGAGTACGTGGGATAAAGAAAGCTTTACTAAATATACAAATTTGCCGCCGGGAGATTATACATTTTGGGTTAAGGCAAAAAATGTTTATGGTGAAGAAAGCAAGGAGGCTGCATTTTCGTTTACAATATTACCACCGTGGTACATGACTTGGTGGGCTTATTTGTTATATGTTATTTCCGGTATAGGGTTAATAATTACTATCGTAAATCTATACGCAAGAAGACTTAAGGCGGCAAATGAACGCTTAGAAAGAATAGTAGCTGAAAGAACAAAAGAGCTTAGGGAAAAGAATCTTGAATTGCAAGAAAAAAACGAATTGATAACCAATAGTATAGAATACGCTAAAAAGATACAAGATGCGATTTTGCCATCCGAGAACTATTTAAGAAAAGTATTTCCCGAGTCATTTGTCTTGTTTTTCCCGAGGGACATTGTAAGCGGTGATTTCTTTTGGCTTTATCAGATAAATGAAAACGAAACGATAGTTGCTATATCTGATTGTACCGGTCACGGTGTTCCCGGTGCTTTTATGAGTATGATTGGGAACACTTTGCTGAATGAAATTGTTAAAGAAAAAAGAATCTTTAATCCTGATGAGATATTGAATTTGATGCATAAAGGAATTATTAATTCTTTACAAGAAAAAGGCAAGTCGGAGATTACGGCAGATGGGATGGATATTGTGGTATGTAAGATAAATACACAAGAAAAAGCTATCGAAATTGGTTCTGCAAATCAAAACGCTTTCTTATTCTTGGACGGGCAACTTATTACATGTTACGGAGATCCGTATTCTATCGGAGATCCTTTCGCTAAACAGGGAATTGTTGAGTTCAGTAAATTTAAAATGACATATAAGGATCAAGCAATGATTTATCTAACTTCCGACGGTTATTATGACCAATTTGGAGGTGAGGAAAATAAGAAATTTACAATAAACAGGTTTATAGACTTGCTTAAAGAAATAAATGATAAGCCTATTGAAGAACAAAAAAACATTTTTATAGACAATTTGATGTCTTGGAAAAAATCAAAAGAACAAATTGACGATATAATTATTGTAGGTATTAGGCTTAATGATAGAATGTAGAAAATTGTTACCTTTGTAACGACATTAAAAAAATATGCTTATGAAACTATTAGAAGGAAAAGTGGCAATTGTAACCGGAGCTTCAAGAGGTATCGGAAAAGCAATAGCAATGGCTTATGCCAAAGAAGGTGCCAATGTTGCTTTTACCGATATTGTAAAAGATGAAAATTTTGAGAATACCGAAAAAGAATTGAATGACCTTGGTATAAAAGCTAAAGGATATGTGGCGGATGCAGGAGATTTTGAAGGTTCTCAAAAAGTAGTGGAAGAAATTTTGAAAGACTTCGGCACCGTTGATATTCTTGTAAATAATGCGGGAATCACCCGTGATAATCTGTTGATGAGAATGACTGAAGAACAATGGGACTTGGTGATAAGAGTAAATTTGAAGTCCGTGTTCAATATGACTAAAGCCGTATTGCGAACAATGATGAAAAACAGAAGCGGTTCTATTATAAATATCAGCTCTGTTGTCGGTGTAGCAGGTAATGCAGGTCAAGCAAATTATTCGGCATCAAAAGCCGGTATTATCGGATTTACAAAGTCCGTGGCAAAAGAACTCGGTTCCAGAAATATCAGAAGTAATGCTATAGCACCCGGATTTATTATGACCGATATGACAAAAAAATTGCCTGAAGATGTGAAAAAAGAATGGTATAAAAACATACCTTTGGGCAGGGGTGGTGAACCCGAAGAAGTTGCCAAAGTTGCCGTATTCTTGGCATCAGATTTGGCTTCTTATGTGAGTGGTCAAGTTATAAATGTTTGTGGTGGAATGCAAACCTGATTTTAGGCTATGAAAAAAGATAATTTAGGACCGATAGGACGATTGATGGGGCTTAGATATAAAGCCCATCCGTGGCACGGCATAGATATTGGTGACGATGCGCCGAATATCGTAACCTGTTATATCGAAGTTGTGCCTACAGATACGGTAAAGTACGAAGTGGATAAGGTCTCAGGCTTTCTTAAAATAGACCGTCCTCAAAAATTTTCTAATACCGTGCCGGCTTTATACGGTTTTATACCGCAAACTTATTGTGGTAATAAAATGGCGAATTTTGCTGCGGAAAAGGCAGGTAAGAAAGATATAAAAGGCGATGGTGACCCGTTGGATATTTGTGTCCTTACCGAAAAAGAAATTACACACGGCGATATTCTGGTTAAGGCAAAGCCTATAGGCGGGTTGAGGATGTTTGATAAGAATGAAGCCGACGATAAAATCATTGCTGTGCTTAAAAATGATGCGGTTTACGGAAACTTTAACGATATAAGCGAGTTGCCCGAAGGTGTGGTAAACAGGCTTAAGCATTATTTTTTGACGTACAAGATGCTTCCGGGCGAAGAACCTACTTCGGAAATTACGCATGTTTACGGAGTGGAAGATGCCTTGAAAGTGATAGAATTGTCTATAGAAGATTACAATGACAAGTTCGAAAGCCTGTACGACATTACAAAAATTTGAAAAAAAACGGCAAAAGTGTTTTGGTATTAAAAAAAGCATTATCTTTGCAACCGCATTTTTGAATGTTCATTGACCGGTGGTGTAACAGGCAACACGTCTGATTTTGGTTCAGAAGAGTCCAGGTTCGAGTCCTGGCCGGTCAGCAGCCGCAGCAAGTTTTAATGCTTGTTGCGGTTTTTTTGTATTAAGTATTTTTTAGTTTCACCAAAGGAAGTTAACTTTGTGTGAAATTATTTTTTATTACCTCAAAAAACAGAAAGCTATGGGAAATAACATTTTAAAAGGAAAAAAAGGAATTATATTCGGAGCTTTGGACGAAAAATCAATAGCATGGAAAGTTGCCGAAAAAGCATATGATGAAGGTGCACAATTTGTACTTACCAATGTTGCAACTGCCGAAAGATTCGGAAAAGTGAAAGAACTTGCCCAAAAAACCAATTCTGAATTTATTGCTGCCGATGCAACAAAACCTGAAGAATTGGAAGAACTTTTTAAGAAATCTATGGAAATTCTCGGCGGTAAAATAGATTTTGTACTTCATTCCATCGGTATGTCGATGAATATCAGAAAAGGACTTCAATATCACGAGTTGAATTATAACTACTACATGAAAACCCTTGATGTGTCTGCAATATCTTTCCATAAGGTAATGCAAACTGCATATAAACTTGATGCAATGAACGAAGGCGGTTCAATAGTGGCTCTTACTTATATTGCAGCACAAAGAACTTTCTACGGATACAATGATATGGCAGATGCAAAGGCTTTGCTTGAATCGATAGCCAGAAGTTTTGGTTATATTTTCGGAAAAGAAAAGAAAGTTCGTGTAAATACCGTTTCTCAAAGTCCTGTTAGAACAACTGCGGGTCAAGGCATTAAACAATTCGGTTCGTTGTTCGATTATGCCGAAAAGATGTCTCCTCTCGGAAATGCCGACGGTGAAGATGCTGCCAATCTGGTTGTAATGTTGTTCTCCGATTATACAAAGAGAATAACAATGCAAAATATCTATAACGACGGAGGCTTCTCATCTATGGGTGTAAGTGAAGATTTTATTGACTAAAATTTTAGGATTATGGGAAAAACAACATACCTTACCAGAGAAGGGTATAATAAGCTGAAAAAAGAACTTGAAAAGTTGTTGGAACAACGTCCTGCAATTGCCAAACAAATAGCGGAAGCAAGAGATAAAGGTGATCTTTCGGAAAATGCCGAATACGATGCAGCAAAAGAAGCTCAAGGTATGCTCGAAATGAAAATATCCAAATTACAAGAAACTTTGAGCAGTGCCCATATTATTGATGAATCGCAAATAGATACTTCCGAGGTGCAAATGCTTACTACAGTTAAGCTGAAAAACCTTAAGACAGGAAAAGAAATTTCTTATACTATTGTTAACGAAAACGAATCGAACCTTAAGGAAGGTAAAATTGCAATAAATACACCTATTGCAAAAGGTTTGCTTGGCAAAAAAGTTGGTGAAAAGGTGAAAATTCAAGTGCCTTCGGGTGTGCTGGAATTTGAAATTCTTGACATCACTTTGTAAAACAATTAAGCTATGGCAAGCATTTTTTCAAAAATCGTTAAAGGGGAAATACCTGCTTACAAAGTAGCGGAAAACGACAAGTTTTTGGCATTTTTGGATATTTTCCCTTTGGCAAAAGGTCATACACTTGTTATACCTAAACAAGAGATTGATTACATTTTTGATATAGATGACGAATTGCTCGGAGAGTATATGATATTTGCCAAAAAGGTGGCAAAAGCCATCGAAAAGGTAATTCCTTGTGAAAGGGTAGGTGTGGCTGTTGTAGGCTTGGAAGTGCCTCATGCACACATTCACCTTATTCCGATAAATAATGTGGATGATATAAATTTTGCAAAGCCTAAACTTAAGTTACCCGAAAGCGAATTTGAAAAAATTGCCGAATCAATAAGGCAGCAATTTGAAGCAGATAACAAATAAACACGAGAGCCGGCACGCAGCCGGCTTTTTTATTTTTTCCTTCTTTTTGTTCTAACCAAACCGAATATCAGGTACATTTGTGATGAAAAATTAAAACAAAATGAAACAAGATTTTACACAAAAAATAAAATACAAACACTGCACACCTATTCAAATAAGGTTTAACGATCTAGATATTGCCGGTCATGTAAACAATGCGGTATATTTCAGCTACCTGAATTATGCACGGATGATTTATTTCAAAGATGTAATAGACCCTGATTTTGATTGGAATGAGTTCGGACTGGTCATTGTAAATATGAACATAGATTTTTACGAACCTATTTTCATAAACGATGATGTTGAAGTTTGCACAAAAGTAAGCAAGGTTGGGAATAAAAGTATCGAAATGATTCAAAGTATTTTCAAAAATTCGTCCGAAGGTAAAATACCTGTGGCAAAGTGCAAAACGGTTCTGGTGGGATACGATTATTCAAAAAAAGAGTCGTTGGAAATCCCCGTAGAGTGGAAAGAAAAACTTGTTGAATACGAAAAAAATATAGTGCTGAAATAAAAACATACAGCTATGAAAAAATATATTTCGACATTAGTAATTTTTACGGTAATGATTAATTTGGTAAACGGGCAAAGCCTTTTGTGGAAAATTACGGGCAAAGGGCTGAAAAAGCCTTCGTATTTGTATGGAACTATTCACATTCAAGACAAGCGTGTTTTTGCATTTGACGATACGGTGCTGAACACCTTGAAGAGTTGCGATGCGTATGCTATGGAGCTGAATCCCGAAAAAATAGACGGGAAGGAATTGAAGCAATTTATGCTGATGAAAAAACACACTCTTAAAGATTTGCTTACTCCCGAAGAATATAAGGAATTGGACAACTTTATGCAAGAAAAATTAGGACAAAGTGCTTTGCTGTACAATAAAACAAAACCGTTTTTCATACAAAGCCAGCTTATGCAACTTTCTATGCCAAAGGACGAAGAAGAAGCTCTTGATATGTTCTTCTTTAAGCAGGCTAAAGCTGCGGGGATGGATGTTTACGGTATCGAAAAACTGAAAGAACAACTTGCCGCCGTAAACAAAATTTCGCTTAAAGACCAAGCAAAAATGCTTATGGAAACTGTTCGCGATACAACAAATCAAAACTTTGAAGACTTGGTTAAGGCTTATAGAAACGAAGACCTGAAAAAATTGTCGGAACTGCTTAAAGATACCACATTGCCGGGAAATTTTGAAGAAGCCTTCCTGATAAAACGCAACAAAGTAATGGCAAAGAGGATTTCAAAACTCATAAAAAAACAATCTGTGTTTAATGCAATAGGTGCGGCACATTTGCCGGGTGAGCACGGAGTAATTGAACTTTTGCGAAAAAAAGGCTATACCGTAGAGCCTGTTCCGTTCAAGTTTAAAGAAGCTGATGAAGAATAGTGGTAAAAAATACTTGATAGTTTCGGCAACGCACAAGGAAATAGAACCTTTGGCAGGAGACACAGCAAAGGATTTTTTCTCGCTGTCCGATTCTGCCGATGTACTTGTAACGGGTGTCGGTATTTTGCCTACTGCTTATGCTTTAACAAAGATTTTGGTACAAAACCGTTACGAACTTGTGCTTAATGTCGGTATTGCGGGCAGTTTCGGTACTTTTGACCCTTTGCAAACCGTTGAAGTTACTGCCGAATCCTTTGCAACATACGGCAAAATTGCAGACGGAAATTTTAAATCGATGTTTGAAGCGGGATTATGGGATAAAAACTCATTTCCGTTTGAAAACGGCATAATCACCAACAAAAAGCATTTTCCGGACTTGCCTTCTGCCAACGGTGTGACTACTTCCATCGTAGGTTTTGGTGCCGTGAAAACGGAAAATTACAAGCCGGATATTGAAACGATGGAAGGTGCAGCTTTCTTTTATGTGTGCAAAAGTGAGAATTTCAACTTTGCAGCAATCAGGACTATTTCCAATTATGTAAACGACAGCAATTGGGTTACCGCAGATGCGATACGGCAGCTAAATGACTTTATTAAAACAAACTTTGAATTATGAATAAAAAAATCAGATTCGGTTTTTCGTCTTGCCCGAACGACACTTTTATTTTTTATGCTTTGGTAAATGGCAAAATAGACACTTACGGCATTGAATTTGACTTTGTGGTGGAGGATGTGGAAGACTTGAACAAAAAGGCACTCGGCGGCGAAATAGATGTAACCAAAATAAGTTTTAACGCTTACGGCAAAGTGGCTGACAAATACATTTTGAGCAATTACGGCAGTGCTTTGGGCAAAAACAACGGACCGCTAATTATTGCAAAAGACAAAATAAATATTGCCAATTTGCCTTCAAAAACGGTGGCAATTCCCGGAGCAAATACCACGGCAAATTTACTGATGAGCATAGCTTTGCCCGAAGTGAAAAATAAGCGGGAATACCTGTTTTCGGACATTGAAGATGCTATTTTGAGCGGAGAAGTTGATGCGGGCCTTATAATTCACGAAACCCGGTTTACTTACCACAAAAAAGGACTTGTGAAAATACTTGACCTCGGCGAATGGTGGGAAACGGAATACAACCTGCCACTACCGTTGGGTGGTATTTGCATAAGCAGGGAGTTTGACAGGCCTGTGCAAATGCTTCTGGACAAACTTATCGGCGACAGTGTGGAATATGCTTTTGAACATCCTGCAGAAACAATGCAATTCATCAAGTCTTATGCACAGGAAACTAGCGACAAAGTGATATTCAGCCATATTGATTTGTATGTAAACGAATTTACCCGCGAGATAGGATCTCTCGGCAAAAAGTCTGTGGAATTTCTTTTGCAAGCAGGCGAAAAAGCCGGTTTTTTCAGCAATGTGCCAAAGGATATTTTTGTGTGAGAAGTTTTTTTATTTTTGTGAAAAATATATTGT
>JALWKH010000460.1 GCA_026996635.1 Bacteroidales bacterium
CCTTTTTGTTCCTTGAAAAATGCTTTTTGCAAATCGTCTTTCAAATGTTTCTTTACGGCATTCTCGGCATAAACCTGCATGCGGTAATCAATAGTCGTGTATATTTTCAATCCGTCCTTATAAATATTATAAGGTGTTCCGTCAGCCTTTTTGTTTTTGTTACACCAACCGTAAAGCGGATCTGTTTCCCAAGCCAGCGAATCTTCATAAAACTTTTGCATATCAATGTAATACCTCTTATCCGGCTTGTGCGCAGTCAAAACTTGTCTAAGATATTCACGGAAATATGTAGCCACTCCCCTTCTGTGGTTTTGTACTTGGTAATGAAGGGTTATCGGCAATTTTTTCAAAGAATCATATTGTTCGGGAGTAATGAATTTGTATTTCTCCATTTGTTTTAGCACAACGTTACGCCTACGTAAAGCATTATCAGGATGTAAAATAGGGCTGTAATATGTGGGAGCCTTCAACATACCTACCAACAATGCCGCTTGTTCAATAGTTAAAGAATCGGGAGAAGTATTAAAATAAGTCCTTGCTGCCGACTTTATTCCGTAAGCACCACTGCCGAAAAAAACAGTGTTGAGGTACATTGCCAGAATTTCCTCTTTGGTATAGTTTTTTTCAAGTTTTACGGCTGTCACCCATTCTTTAAACTTGGCAAGAGCAAGGTTTGAATATTTTTTCAGTTTTGAATCATAATGAGTAGTATCACGCGGAAACAAGTTTTTGGCAAGCTGCTGGGTAATTGTGCTTCCACCACCCTTGTGATGACCCGTTGCAACACCGTACATTACCCTGAAAAGACTTTTCAGGTCGATACCGGAATGCTCGTTGAATCGGTAATCTTCCGTAGCAATCAATGCTTTTACCAAATTTGGAGATAATTGTTCATAAGTCGTAAAACTACGGTTCTGATAATAAAATTTACCGAGCAGTTTACCGTCTGATGAATAAATTTCGGAAGCCAAATTACTTTTCGGGTTTTCCAACTCTTCAAAAGTCGGCATAAAACCGAAAAATCCCGATGCTATTCCATAAAAGAACAACACCAAGAATATTAAAGGCAACAATCCTATTGCCCAGAAAATTATTATTTTTCTTGTTTTTCTTTTATTTTCTTTTTTGTTTGCCATAATGTTAGCCCAATTTTTTTAATCTTTCTATTTCTTTTTTTATGTCAGCAATAATTTCTTTATTTACAATGTCCTTTTTATTTCCTGTTCTTGCCGAAAAAATTACAAAAACTTTTCCTCCGTATTTT
Organism: Bacteroidales bacterium; assembly: GCA_026996635.1. Classification (GTDB taxonomy): domain Bacteria; phylum Bacteroidota; class Bacteroidia; order Bacteroidales; family JALTDM01; genus JALTDM01. The sequence goes on from JALWKH010000460.1 coordinate 1,265, forward strand.
TCCTCAAAATCCTGGAAACTTTTACTCATTCTTTCAGTTACTTTATAATTTGCAAAATTTGAATTAGCAGTTATAGGTTTAATTTGAATACCGAAAGCTTTGTCTCCAACTTTTCCAATATAATCAATATCTCCAGCGTGATCAAGCTCAGGGTCACTTTCTATAAATTCAACATCTGAAAATATTTTTGCTAGTCCATCATTTATTACTGATTTTTCAAGTAAAAAGCCATCAAAAGTTCTAACAATAGTAACTTCATATATGTATTCTTTACAATCTTCAAGTGTTATATCTTGAAAAGCAGCTGTCCATTCAGGAATAACAACTTCAGTTATTTTTGCATATAGCCTTTCACCTAATTCATCCAATGTTTCTTTAGTTATTTTAATCGGATCCTTAGTTTTGGTATATGCTTTTTCAAAATAACAACGTTCCCATTCCTCTAATGCTCTCGGTTGACACTCTCTAATTAAAGCCATTACCTCTCCTACCTTACTAGGTCTTGTTAATTGATAAATATTACTTGCATAATTTAACACTTTCTCTTTTTTTCCAAATGACTTTGCAAATTTTTCTACTTCTTTTTTCATAACTATTCATTGTTAACTTTTTTATACTCAATAA
>JALWKH010000461.1 GCA_026996635.1 Bacteroidales bacterium
AACTCATATAGTAAAAAGCAGTGCGGTAAACATCTTGCGGCGGCCATTCGTGCATACCGTCAAAAAATTCTACATAGTGGTCTTTCTTGCTAACTTCGGCAAGCATATTATCAAGATTGTAAAGCTCAATAAAATTAAAATCCTCATTGCCTGCAAAACCGATAAAATTGAAATCCACTTGCTTCATTCCGGCAACACCTGCACCTGCCGAAATAACAACCGGAATTTTGTATTCTGCCGCAAAAATTGACGAAACCCTGCCACCACCGGAAAATCCGCCTGTAAATATCGCAGCCGTATCTACCAAAGGTAAAAATTCGCTTTTCAAATCTGCATACAAAGCCGAAAGAATCATTTGATAATCTTGCGGTTGCAAGCCGTTTTGGGAATTGTTGCTTGCTATCAGCACAAAACCGAACTCCTTGGCAAGTTCCTTGTAATTTTTCAGTGGCAAACTTCCGTCTGCGTGCGGGTCAAACAGCACAAAAACAGGTAATTGTTTCTCTGCATCCGGCGTATAAACCGCATAAGACATATTCTGATTGACTTGGCTCGGCACATTTTTATAAAGCGTGTCGCCAATAAATTTTATTTCGGTGGTTTTAGGTTGAGGTTCTGCAACTTGTGCTGTTTGCGGTTGTAAAACATTTTCGTTACGGGCAGGCTTTTTTTCCGAACCTCCGCAACCCACCGCTACCAAAGCGGTAAGAATCAAAAAGATATACTTTAAATTTCCCATTTTATATTCCTCCTGTAATGGCAATAAGGCACTTGCATTGTACGGCTGTAATAATCCTGATGATAGTCTTCGGCAGGCCAAAACTTTTCAAAGTCTTTTACCTGTGTGGCAACATCGTAGCCCTTGCTTTTCAAATAATCAATGTGCTTGTTTACAATTTCACGCTCTTTGTCGTCTTGCACAAATACAACGGACAAATATTGATCTCCTTTGTCGGGACCTTGTCCGTCACACTGTGTAAAGTCATGAATCTCGAAAAAGATTTTTACCAATTCGGAATATGAGACTTTTTTAGGATCGTAAACCACTTCAACGGTTTCTTTGTGTCCTGTCTCTCCCGTCAAAACTTGTTCGTACGTAGGTTTTTCAGTTTCTCCGCCGCAATATCCAACCGTGGTCTCAATCACTCCCGAAACTTTTTTGAACAAATGTTCAACACCCCAAAAACAACCTGCGGCAAAATATGCTTTTTTCGGTTCCATCACTTTATGATTTCAACATTTTCGTCGGTAATAATTTCTTCTCCGCGGTATTTGAGAAAAATATTTATTGTGGTAATAACATCTTTTTGGCAATAGGTTACAATGCGTTCCAAATCGTTTTCTTCGTAATACACTTTTGCCACTTGGCTACCGTCAATATCATCTTTCGGTGTAGGTATGCCGAACAGGTCTGCCAAAAGCTCCAGCGATACAAAATGCTTGTAATCACCGAATTTCCAAAGCTCCATAGTATCCAGAAAAGTGGTTTCCCAAGGCTTTTTGCCTGCCACATCAAGAATTTTCGGCACTTTAATGCCGTTTACAAGCATTCGGCGCGCAATAAAAGGAAAGTCAAACTCCTTGCCATTGTGTGCACATAAGTATTTGCTGTCGTCTGCGTAATTTTTATCCAGCAAGTTTTTAAAGTCTTCCAGCAATTCTTTTTCGTCGTGGCTGTAAAAAGATTTTATCCTGATTTTCCTGCCTGAATTTAAATCCAAAACAATCCCAACAGATATAGTAATGATTTTTGAAAATTCAGAATAAATACCTGCTTTTGTCCCATATAATTCTTCTGGAGAAGATTCTATTTTTCTAAAAATCTTAGAAATAAAAGTATTTATAATCGAAGATTTACGTGTAAAAGTTGAACTAATATACTGA